>CAMCSJ010000001.1 GCA_945878005.1 Rickettsia typhi
GTAAATTCCAAAATCACATTACGAATTTTAGTTTTTGCAAAATTAGATTTTTTAACCCAGATTTTTCGACCCAGATTTACGATTCTAAATCCTATTAAAATCTTAATTTAACCTTTATAAATCAAGCTTTAGCAAGATAATTGGTAAAAATTAAAACCAAAATAAACTACAATAAAACTAACTTAAAACCAAAAAAAACTAAAATAAAATCATAAATGAAATTATCAGATTTTGGCTAAAAAATATTAAATAATCAAATTTAAATCTCTTAACATTTCTTGTTAAAATTAATTTAAAATTATTGATTTGCAATATTTCTTTTATAAAAAATTAATTTTTTTAAAAGATTTAATTTTTAAAAAAAATCAACCAAATTATCAATTTAAATAAAATAAAACCAAGTTAAAATATTTGAAAATAACTAAATATTTAAAAATTTTTTAAAAAATGGTGGGTGATGACAGGCTCGAACTGCCGACCCTCTCCTTGTAAGGGAGATGCTCTACCAACTGAGCTAATCACCCAAATAATATCCGCATGAAAATTGCTATAAAATTCTTATAGAATCTCTAATTTAGGAAAAATATTTTCTAAGAATGACTGATTATTTTTGTATTTCAACAATTAATTTTAAAAATTATAAAATTAATTTTTTAGAAAATAAATTGTAAAAATTAATGTCAAAAATTAAAAAAAATTTTAAGAAAATTTTAAGAAAATTTATAGGGAATTTGAAAATTCAATTTGAATATCGATTCAAAATTTTTTTGGCAAAATAATTTTGGCAACAAAAAAACCCTTACGATTTTTTTTCGTAAGGGTTTTTTGTAAAACTATTTAACAGAATCTTTCAAAGCTTTTCCAGCTGAGAATTTAACTCTTTTAGAAGCTTTAATTTGAATTTCTTTTCCAGTTTGTGGATTGCGTCCTTTTCTAGGAGCAGTTTTAACAACTTTAAAAGTTCCAAAACCAATCAAAGTTACGGTATCACCTTTTTTCAAAGATTTAGTAACTGTTTTCAAGAAAGCCTCTAAAGATGCAGCGGCATCTTTTTGTGATAGGCCAGTTTGGTTTGCAATTTCTTTAATTAAGTCTGTTTTATGCATAAATGATCTCTTTTATGTTAATATTAAAAAAACAAAACAAGCTAACACTTCTATTTTTCAATATTGGTTTTAGCAAGTTTGTTCCCTAAACTTACAGACCTAAAAAATTTAAAGCAACAGTTAATTTCAAAAAATCTTAAAATTTTATGTAGGGTAGGGCTTAGGGATTGCTAGTTTAAGGAAAATATCTTGGTGGTGGTAGCAATGAAATCAAGGGTTTGATCGTGTTTTTGTGCATTTAGAAATGATTGAGACTCTTGAAAATCAAATGCTAAACCAATTGTTTTAATTTTGGAATTTATGGTCTTATGTTTGGCAATAGTTCGATCATAATAGCCTTTTCCCATGCCTAGTCTCATAAGCTTATGATCAAATGCTAAAAGCGGAGTAATTATAAAATCGGGAATGATGATAATTCCATTAAGCGGTTCATATATTTTTTTATAATCTAAATTGGATTTAAATTCTTGATGATCTTGATATTTGATAAAATCGATGAGGTTGTTGGAGTAGTTGATTCTAGGATAGGAGAAGTTAATTTCATTGATGATAAAAAATTGTTTTAAAAAACTAGTATCAACTTCGTTAAAAGCATTTTGATATAGGCCAAAGTTTTTATTTTGAATATTGGGAAGTTTATAAAATAAATTTTCAATAAAATTTTGACAAATTTTTTGAGATTGCAATTCAACTTCCTGCTTACTTAATGAAGATCTTAAGGCTTGAAAATGTTTTCGTAAGATTTGTTTTTCGTTGATTATGTTATTCATAACAAGTTTAGTTTAATCTAATAAAAATATTAAAAGAAAACAAAATATAACAAAATTATTATTTGCTAAGTTTTCTTATTTATTGTTGTGAAATGTTAATAATCTTGAATTTTGGAAATAAGTTTTTCGATGTAATTATTGATATTATCGATATTTTCGGTGATTGCATCGTAAATATCATCTTCACTAAACTCAGAATTTTTTGGTGATAAAGCAATATTTTTTTTAGAATTGGCATTGTTTAATTCTTCAATGACCATTAAAGAGCATAGCACTAGCAAGGTTTTTTCATCAACATCGCCAAGAGCTTGCTTGAGTTTATTAAGTTTTAAATCAAGCTTTTGAGCATTGGTAATGATTTTATTTTTTTCATTATCATTGCACTCAATTTTATATCGAGATTTTAAAAGGTTAATTTCAACTATCATAATTTTGTAAAATTTCTTCAATTTTAATAATTTCAGAATTTGCCGATTCAAGAATATTATTGGCTTGATTGCGAAAATGTAAAATTTTTTGAGTAAGAATTTTATTTTTTTCTCGTAAAAATTCTGCTTCTTTTTCTAGGTTATTTAAGGTTTGTTGAAGATGGTTAATTTCTTGATTTTGTTTTTCTAAGGCAAGATTTAATTCCAGAGATTTCATTGAAGAAGGAGTTGAAGACTCATCGAGCATTCGGGTTTCAATTGCACTTTCGTGAATTTTTTCTTTAATAATTTCTTCCAAATTTTTGAGAGTATTTGAAAGCTTCTTGCGAGAATTTGAAAATCTTTGTTGTGAATTGTTATTTTCCATAAATATTATTGATTATAATTTAAGTTCTATAATCTTTGTTAATTTTAATATATTCTTCATTTAAATCGCAAGTCCAAACTGTACTAGATTTAGAGCCGATCGCCAAGTTTATAGAAATTTTTACTTGCGAATTTTTTAAATATTCATGAACTAATTTTTCATCATATTGCGGATGTTTAGCTCCATTTTGAGTAAGTGGATGATCGCCAATTTTCACTAACAAAGTTTGGGGATTAGCATCATCACAAGATTTTCCAACTGCCATAACAATTCTTCCCCAATTAGGATCTGCTCCTGCAATTGCAGTTTTAACTAAAGGAGAATTGGCAATTGCCATAGCAACTTGTTTAGCCTGAATCTCGGTATTAGCATTTTCAACGGTGATTTCAATTAGTTTTTTTGCACCTTCTCCATCAATAACAATTTTTTTGGCTAATTCTAAACATAACTCGTTAAGAGTTGTGATAAAATTTTGTAACTCCTTGCTGTTTGAATCAGTGATTTGATGATCGCCAATTGCGTTTGTTGCAAAGAGTAAAACCGTATCATTGGTTGATTGATCGGAATCAACGGTGATAGAATTAAAACTTTTTTCAACTGCTTGTTCGAGGATTTTTTGCAAAGTATTTCCAGCAATTTTAGCGTCAGTAAAAATATAACCAAGCATGGTTGCCATATTTGGAGCGATCATTCCTGAGCCCTTGGCGAATCCAACTAAATGAACAGTTTTGTGATTAATTTGACAAGATCTTCTTACGATTTTTTTAGAAGTATCGGTAGTCATTATTGCTTGAGCAGCTCTATTAAACATTTCTTCTTGATCAAAATTTTGATCTACCAAATTTTTAGAATCTTGATCATTTAAATTTTCAATTTTTTTTGATTCAATCATCTTGGGAATTGCTTGGCAAATGAGATCAGCATCAAGAACTTCGCCAATAACTCCTGTTGAAGAAACAAAAACTTCTTCATTTTTACAATTTAGATTTTTGGCAATTGCGTTAACAACTTTTTGAACAGTCTCATCGCCAATTTTTCCAGTGAAAGCATTGGCATTTCCTGAATTGACAATTAATGCTCTTGCAAAATGATTATCGATATTTTTTTTGCACCAACTAATCGGAGATGCAGGCATGGATGATTTAGTGAAAACTCCTGCAACAGATGCTCCATCTGGGAAATCGATTAAAAGTAAATCATCACGATTTTTATATTTTATTCCACAATTTGTGGTATAAATTTTAATATTTTTTATCATTGATTTTGTAAAAATTTTAATTAATTAAAAAATTATAATTTTATTTTTTTAGAAAAATTTTTAACAATTTGAAGTGTGTTGTCAAGCAATGATTCTTGGTTAATATTTTTAGCAATTTCACTAACAATTGCCGAACCAATAACTACTCCATCGGGTTTAATTTGAACGAATTCCTGAGCTTGATTAGGGTTTTGAATTCCAAAGCCAATGGCGATAGGAAGTTGAGAAATTTTTCGTAATTTTTGAAGATTTTTTTCATTATCTTTAGCAATTGCAAGTTTAGTTCCTGTAATTCCAAACATTGAAATTAAATATAAAAATCCACTAGCATTTTTGATAATTTTTTTAACTCTATTAACATCGCTACTTGGAGCAATTAAGCGGATAAAATCAAGTTTGGTTTTAGTTAATTCGCTAAGGATTTCTTGTTCTTCTTCGTAAGGTAAATCAACAATTAAAATGCCATCAAAGCCTGATTGCTGTGCTTCTTTAAAAATTTTATTAAGTCCAAATTTAAAAATTGGATTGAAATAACTCATTAAAATCAAGGGAGTTTCTTCATCATCTTTACGAAATTCCTTGGCTAATTGTAAAATTTTTTTTAAATTAATTCCCGAAGAAATTGCTCTCTTGGAAGCATTTTCGATAATTGGACCATCTCCAGATGGATCAAGAAATGGAACACCGATTTCAATTAAATCAGCTCCATTTTTTGGCAATTCTTTAAGAAGCTTAAGCGAAGTTGAAAAATCTGGATCACCTCCGCAAAGATAAGCAATGAATGCGCATTTTTTTTGCTTTTTTAATTCTAAAAATTTCTTGGTAATTCTACTCACAGTTTAAATCCTAAATGTTGGGCAACAGTATTGATATCCTTATCTCCTCGCCCGGAAAGATTAGTGATAATAATTTGATTTGGCTTCATTTTTTTTGCTAATTTGCAAGCAAAAGAAATTCCATGAGCTGATTCAAGAGCTGGAATTATTCCTTCAGTTTTGCATAATAATTGAAAAGATTCTAAAGCTTCTTCATCAGTTGCGCTAACATATTGAACTCTGTTAATTTGATGAAGATAAGCATGTTCGGGACCAATTCCTGGATAGTCAAGTCCTGCTGAAATGGAATGAGCATCGTTAATTTGACCATCATCATCTTGCAAGAAAAAAGTTTTATTGCCATGCAAAATTCCAATAGTTCCTTTGGAAATTGATGAAGCGTGAAGTTTGGAATTTATTCCTTTTCCTCCAGCTTCGACTCCGTATAATTTAACATCATCATCGATAAAATCATGAAATAATCCTAAGGCATTTGATCCTCCTCCGATACATGCAATTAAAGCATCGGGAAGTTTATTTTCCATTTCTAAAATTTGAGATTTTGCTTCTTTGCCAATTATTGAGTGAAAATCTCGAACCATCATCGGATAAGGATGTGGACCAGTTACCGTTCCAAGAAGATAGTAAGTATCTTGGGCATTGGCAATCCAATCTCGCATTGCTTCATTAATAGCATTTTTTAAACTTTTTGAACCCGATTCAACGGTCTTTACCTCAGCTCCAAGAAGTTTCATACGAAAAACATTTGGCGATTGACGAGCAATATCTTTAGCTCCCATGTAAATTGTGCAAGGCATGGAAAATAATGCGCAAACTGTAGCAGTTGCAACACCATGTTGTCCAGCTCCAGTTTCAGCGATTATTCTTTTTTTACCAAGACGCTTCGCAAGAAGAATTTGCCCGATACAATTATTGATTTTATGCGATCCTGTATGATTAAGTTCATCTCGCTTTAGATAGATTTTTGCTCCACCAATTTTTTTAGTGAGTTGTTTTGCAAAGTAAAGTGGACTTGGACGACCAACGAAATGCTTTAAATAATAAGCAAATTCATCTTGAAATTTTTTATCTTGTTTAATTTTTAAATAGGCTTTTTGGAGTGCTAGAACTTGAGGCATAAGGGTTTCTGCAACATAAGATCCTCCAAATTCACCAAATTTTCCTGCATCATTAGGTTGATTATAGGGAAGTTTTAAGTTTGATAATTTTTTTGATTGTGATTTGGGTTTAATGTTTTGGTGATTTGAATCCGCTTTAATTTTGGAGTTTATTTTAGTTTTTGAGTTTGGGTTTTTTTTTATGTTAATTTTTGACATGAAATAAATTTTTAATTAAAAATATTTAAAAGTTAACAAAATTTAACTAAAAATATTTTTATGGTTAAGTATGAGTAAAATTATTATAATTAAATTACCAATTAGTTTTATGATAATATCATTTTTAAAAAAATCAAAAAAATTTTAAAATTATTTTTAGGTTAAAAGATATTTAAAATAATTCTACTAAAAAAAATAAAGCTTTACCTAGGATTATCAAGGCTTAAAAGGAATTTTTTTTCTAAAAGAATTAGCAAATTATTATTTTAGAGCAGATCAAAAATATTATTGACATTAGAAAATTAACCCATAGATTTACCATCTAATTCCATTAAATTCCAATTTAATCCAAAAAAATCCATAAAATTATGGCGTTATTTTTATCAACATTCAATAACAAAGTCGATGCGAAGGGCAGGGTTTCTGTTCCTGCGCAATTTCGCTCGTCATTGGTAAGTGATAATTTTTCGTCAATGGTAATTTATGAATCTTTTATCAATGATTGTATTGAAGGTTGTGATTTAGAAAGAATCAAAAAATTATCAGAATCAATCGATAATCTAGATCCATTTTCCGAGGAGCGAGATGCATTTGCAACTGCGGTATTAGGTGGATCGGTGCAATTAAGTATTGATGGAGATGGACGAGTAATTTTGCCAGAAACCTTACTTAAAAAAGCTAAAATAAAAGATATGGCAGTTTTTATTGGCAAAGGTTCAACTTTTGAAATTTGGGAACCAAAAAGATTTGAAGAATATATGGCACAAGCAAAATCTCAAGCTAAGTCAAAACGAAATTTATTGAGGTTGAGTAAATGATTAATTCTAATTTTGCTAATGAAAATTTTCACATTCCTGTAATGCTTAATGAAGTTATGGAATTTTTAAAACCAAAGAAAAATCAAATTTATTGTGATGGAACTTTTGGAGCAGGAGGATATAGCAAAGCAATTCTCGAATCATGTGATTGTAGTGTAATTGCTATTGATCGCGATCAAGATGTCAAAAAATTTGCTGAAGAAATTTTAAAAAAATTTCCAAATAATTTTAAATTTAATTTAGCAAAATTTTCACAAATAAAAGAAGTTTTACAAGAAAATAATATTGAAGATTTAGATGGGGTAGTTCTTGATATTGGAGTTTCTTCAATGCAACTTGACGAAAAATCTCGAGGATTTTCATTTGATTCTTTACAAAAACTTGATATGCGAATGGATCAAAATCAAGAATTAAGTGCATTTGAAGTGGTAAATAATTATAGCATTCAAGAACTTACTAAAATAATTCGTGATTATGGTGATGAGCCAAAAGCTCGAAAAATTGCCGAAAAAATTGCTCAAAAACGTGAGAAGCAAATGATTACTAGTTGCTGTGAATTGGCTGACATAGTTCGATCTCTCTATGTTGGATATTACAAAACCGATCCAGCAACTAGAACCTTTCAAGCCTTACGAATTTATGTTAATAATGAATTAGAAGAATTAAAACAAGCATTAGAAACTGCTTTAAAAATTTTAAAAAAAGGTGGAAGAATGGTGGTGGTTTCTTTTCATTCATTGGAAGATAAAATTGTCAAAGATTTTTTTAGAGCAAATTCTGGATTTCAAAAAAGTATCTCAAGATATCAACCTGAATCTCAAGAAAATGTTTTAAAAATAGTCGAGTTATTAAATAAATCGGTTATTGAACCAAGTGATTTTGAGGTTGAAAAAAACCCAAGATCACGAAGTGCAAAATTAAGAGCTATAGTTAAGTTATAAGTAATTTAACATTAAATTAAAATATTTAATTAAATAAAATTATTTTAAATATTTTATAATAAATTTAAATATAAAACAATAAAGTTATTAATAAATTTTTTTTTAAACAACAATGAAATATTATTGGCATTCATTAAATAAAATCTATTTTATCAATTTAGTGGTTATTGGATCTTTATTATTAAGCATCTTCACGATGTTTTTCGTGCAATATAAAGTTGAATCATTACAAGATGATATTTTTAAAACCAAGAATGAAATTTCTTCCATGGAAGATGAAATTAGACTTTTAGAAGTTGAATGGGTTTACTTAACCAGACCTGAAAGATTAAGAATTTTAGTTGCAAAATATTTAAAAAATAACGGTTATGCATTGGCAAGTCAAATCAAATCAGTTGAGCAATTAGAAAAGCTCTATCCAGCTAGTTATCAAAAAGAAGAATCTCTAAATCAAGAAATTAATCCTTCGCAAATTTAAGATTAAAATTTTTTAATAATTTAAAATTATAATTTTCATTTTTATACAATGAATTTTTTTATTTAATTAAAAAAAATTAATCTTGACTTTTATAACAAATTTTTCTTATAAATAAAAATTATTAAATTAGCAACAAATCTCTAAACAAACTTTATAGGTAAATATTATGAGAAATCAAAATAGTGCAGGAATAAGCACCGGAAAATCTGGATCAGGAGTAAGTCATTTAGTTGGACTTAATGCATTAAATCTTGCATCAATTGGAACAACACCACAAACTGGATCTAAAAATTTACTTTCGTTAGGAAGTGTTGGAACCATTGATCAACAACTTCGAAATATGCGAATAAGGGCAAGACAATCAACGCATTTAAATAGCAAATATAATATTGATAAAATTCAAAAAACAGCTAGGGATTTACAGGAAGGTCTAAGAAAACATTCTGAATGGCGATTGGAGAAGTTAAGGAATCATGGAGATAGAAATAAAATGCCGAGATCTTTATACGAATTAAAAGATGAAAAAGGAAAATCAAAAAGATGGAATAGAAAATCTGGTAGAAGATTATTAGCTACTGATATGACGGGATCGACTTGTTCTAGTGCAGTTAATTATAAGACTAAAACAACTGAGGTTAAACTTATATCAGCACAACAAGCACAGCTTTGTTCTATTGTTATGAATAAACGAAATTCAACAAATGATAATTTTGAACTTAAAATTTCCCCATTTAAGCAATCTACTTTTACAATTTCAATCCTTCCATCAGGTAATTTAACATTTAAAAATAATACAGGTGCAGTAATTGATTTTAATATGGCTAACAAAATTCCTCCAATAGAAGTTTTAGGAAATATAATAACTGTAAAATTTGATGGATATAATGTCACGGCAGTTAAAAATTACAATCAATGGAGTGTTGGTTTTACCAATGCAAATTCTACGGCGATAGATCCAGATTGTATATTTAAAGAATCAATCCAAGTGATTACTACTATTCAAGAGGCTACTACTTCAAAAACTCTAGCAGCTACTGGCTTTTCTTCAACAGCTAAAGCATCTACTAGCTTTTCTTCAATAATTCAAACACCTACTACTTCGACAATCCAAGCAGATATCACTACTCCTTCGATACAAGATCCTCAATTATCATACCAAAAAATATGTAATTCAACTGAAAATGGTTTAGTTACAAAAGAATTTGCTTTGGTAAATGGCCAAGTTAACTCTAGCCTTCCTGCGAGATTTATTAATGAATTTCAATCTGATAATAAAACTTCGTTTAATTATAGTTTTGATTCATTTAAAATCGAGGTCAAAGATGGGTCATTGAAATTTTTAAATATCTCTAATTCTCAACCTTTATTATCCTTTGATTCTCAAGGAAATAATAATCCTGCATTTAATGGATATGAACTAAAATTAACCCAAAACACTTCTACATCAAAAAAATATCAAGTAAGAAATAATTTGGGAGAAATTATAGATTTAGAATTTTCTTTCATTAGCGGATCTTTAAATAATATAAAAATATTAGATCAACATAAGGATGGATATTTATTGAACATTACGGGTAGTTCATTAGCTCAAGCAAAAATTGTAACCAATGCAATTATTAACAACACTGTTAGCGCAACTTGTCAAGCAATTGATTTTTTTGATCCTCAGATTCAAGTTCCAGCACCTAGTTCTAATAATACAAATGCTTCAAATAGCTCTATCGGGGTTAATCCTCCATATCTAGTTCCATCAAATAGTTCTAATATTACAAATGCTTCAAATAGCTATATTGGAGTTAGCTCTACATCGAGAACTTCAATGGTTAATATTTCAAAAGAGGGTAATAATAAATTAGTTTTAAGCATAGACTCTAAGCAAACCGCATCGGTTCAATTTAATCAAAGAGAAGAATCAAAAGATTTTGAATTTAATTTGACAATAAATAACCAAACCATAGAGCTTTCAATTCCTCAATCATTAGCAATTGAAGATCAAATTCAAAGTCTAAATCAACAAATTTCAAGATCTAGTTTGTCTTCTTTAAATTTCACCAATAGCAATGGAAATATTTCCTTATCATTTACAACGCCAAATCAAGAAGATGTTAACTTAATAATAAATAAAAATCCAAATAACAATAAATTTAATTTAGCATTTTATAAGGATGCTAATCCTCTGGATAATTTCCAAGGAATTACTGAACAAGATTTTATCCTAGCTGAAAGTTTATATCAATGTAGCGCAAGTTTTAACACAGCATTAAACAAAAGTGAAGTAACTGTTTCGACAAAGGAAAGTCGGAAAATATCTTCATATACTATCCCTTCAAGAAATGATCAAAGCAGTCATTATAACGTTTCATTGGTTATTTCGGGAAGAGCCACCACTTCCATTTCCATAGATCCTGTAAGTAAATCCGTTAAAATCACAAACTCTTCAGGTCATGAAATTCCTAATCCAGGCATTTCAGTACTTGGTGGAATATATCCAATAAGAAAGGATCTCAATTTAAGTATATCTGTAGATGATGATGGGTTATATTCATGTTCTTTTGTTGATTCGCGTAATTTGAAAATTGATGATAATTGTTTAACTTCTGAAAATAGTTTTCCACCAAAACCAAATAGTTGTAAAATACATAGTTCGGGTTTTGTTATTGGTAATGAGTTAGTAACTTATTTTAACGCAACTAATAATTCAGTATATGTTAAAGATTTTGATGCATTTTTATCTGCAAAAGATGGAAAAATTTCTTTAATAAAAGGAAACGGAGAGGTATTATTTACTTTTAATAATTCAGGATTAGAATCCAATAGTCTTGGTGATAATCTAACAGTTAATGGAAGTAACTATAAATTATTAGATAATCAAGGAAATCAATTATCTTTATTATTTGAAAATAATAATAACCAACTTTCATTAAAATTATTAAAGGCTAATGGTGATGGTGTTCAATATAATTTAA
This sequence comes from Rickettsia typhi, assembly GCA_945878005.1. Taxonomy (GTDB): domain Bacteria; phylum Pseudomonadota; class Alphaproteobacteria; order Rickettsiales; family UBA1997; genus CAILUF01. Next base: position 11,285 of record CAMCSJ010000001.1, read on the forward strand.
CAATAGATGCTTATCTTGAAACCTATAATATTGCAGGAATAGTTGCAAATCAAGTTATTACTGAATGCTCGGTAAGTCAATTTGTTAATTTACCAACAACTTCAGCTACTTCAGCTCAGGTAACAACTTCAACTACCACAGCTCAGGAAACTACTACCACAGCTCAGGAAACTACTTCAACAACTTCAGCTCAGGCAACTTCAGCAATAGCTGCAACAACATCAGCTTCAGCAATAGATGCAGCAACATCAGCTTTAGCAATAGATGCAAATACTTCAGCAACAGCTACAAATATTTCGGCTCGATCAACAACCGCTCAGCCAAGACAGATTCAAACAATCTGTAACCAAACCATCACTGATCAACATGTTCAGCAGAATTTTTATAATGATGGTAATTTATTTTTTAGTATAAATGCATCAAGAAATGCTTCAGCTGGGGACTACTTTACTACCCCTATTAGTTTTACAATTGGGGAGCGTAAAATTGATTTTCGTTTTAGACCTAGTCAAACAATTCAAGCAATTGCTAGTTTTTTCAAAAGACAATTTGAATTATTAGAATGTGTGGTTGAAACTAAACTTAATCCTAGCAATCCAAATCAAACTATCATCAATCTTTTAAATATTAATCCTGCCAATACTTCCCTAATTATAACTAAAAATAGTGGAAATATAACATATCAATTAGCAGTTAATGGAACAATTATAAATCAATGTAATTTATTAACAACTAATATAGTTGAACAAGTTTCTGAAATTGCCTCAACTCAGGATTTTGTAAAATCAAGTTCAACCTCCGCTTCTTTATCTGCAACCAATCCTCCTGCTACTCTTCCTGCTCTTTCTTCTATTGCTTATCCAACTTCGACTCCAAAAACCGATAATTCTTGCGTGGCAAGAGATAATAAAGTTATTCAAAAAACTAATGACGAAGATCAGTTTGAGGTTTCAAAAAAAAATGACTCAATAGAATTTAAATTTCTTCAATCAAAAAACACTTTATCTTTTTATAATTCAACTTTGAAGGTTAATGGTTCGCAACAATTATTTCCATATAATTTTACTGATAATAATTTTACATATACCGCAACCAATGCTTCGAATAATCTTAAAATTATAAGAAATGATGGATTAGAAATTTTGATTAATGAAACAGGAGTTGTAGTTAGTTCAGATAGAGATTATAAAGATGCTAAAATATGTAATTTTGAAAATATTAAAGATAAAACCTCAACAATAACTATTTTTGACACTACAACCAGTGAAATTAAGACCTCAACAACTTCCAATGGAAATACTACGACCACTTCTCAAAACATTAGTAAAAACCAAACAGCTCCTCAAGTAACCACTTCAGGTACAATAATACAAACTAACTCTGAAGAGCAGCGGTCAGTTAATATTGCAGAGGCTATAGGATATTCGTTTGTTGGTACGATAGGTTTATTTATTATGGGCTATGGTGTAAGAAAATATTATAAAAAAAGTAGAAGCCAAGCGTCAATTTCACCTAGTAACAATGGTCAACTGGTTTTTGCGGATGGTGTTTTGGGAAGACGTTTTGGAGGTGTTGATCCCGAATTTGGATTGTCTAGGAGAGAAAGGGGATTTTCATTGGGAAGTTTATTGACAACTTTATCAGGATTAAATTGTTTTTGTGGTGGCGATGCATTTCATGTCACTAAGCAAGATAGCGATCTTCATGGAAATATTTTGCAAACAAAAAATTTATTTTCTCTATCATTAATTCCAGCACGATTAACTTCGCAAGGCTTGGATCAAGGAGTTTTACAAGATATTACTAGATCTGATTCTGCTCCAAATTTTGCTCCAAAGGGAGGATTTAAATTTGAAAATGATAGATTTAAATTTGAGTTTGATCAAATTTCTAAAAATTTTATATTAAAAGATTCATCGGGAAATATAAAAGCCAGATGCGATGAAAGTGGTAAAATTATTGATCCTGCAATTGACGCAGTAGCAAAAAATCCAAAATTTAAACTTTCAAAATTTGGAAATATGAATGTGAGATATTCTCGAGATGATGGAAATAAAAAAATGACAATGCTTGATGAAAATAAAAATGGCTTTCAAATAACTTTTATTGGTGAAAATATTTTATCAAGTGTTATGGAAGAGGGAAGAATCCTTTCAGAAAATTTTAATGGAATTTACATTGAACATTTGTCCAATAAGGCAAAAGATTTTACTTTTCAAGATCAAAAAGTTTTAAAAACAATCATTTTAGATGATAAATTTGTTATTGAAAATAATTTCGGAAGTGCTATTGAATTTCCGTTCAATAATGAAAGAACCGGATTTGATTTGGCTAATTTAGCAGAAGTTATAAATACATTTAATGAAAATAATGAAGATGGCTTTGAATTTACTCCCCCAACCCCAGAATCTCCAAATAAAATAGCTTTTAAAATAGATGGGCAAGATTTCTATATTCTTGTTGATCAAGAAACCAAGCAATTTTCATTTTATGATTCAATGGATAATAAGTTAGAAAGTTCAAGCAATAAAATTATTGCTGATGAGCATTCACTAATTTCAATTACTCAAGATGAAAAAGATTTTGAAATTGCCTTTGATAAAAATGATGTTAGCATTTATTCATTAATAAATAGTTTAATAACATCAAGTAATAATCAAGATTTTGCAACAAGAATCACTATGGTATCTAGTGATAAATTGGATGTTGAAGAAGGATATAATTTAAGTCCAAATATAATAAATAAATTTCTTGATTCAATTACTGAATTATCTAGACCAGATAAAACAATAAGTTCTTATGTTGAATCAATGAAATCAATATTAAATAATGATCGTAATTCGAATAATAATATATCAATGATTTTGCAAACTTTTGCAAATATGAATGCTTATCTTAAGGATAATGAATTTAATTTAGCTGCTTTATTTGACAAAACTCAGCAATTTTTTATCGAAAAAAATCAAGCGGAAATTCAGGCAGAAATTCTTAGGCAAAATCAAAAAAAATCTCAGCAGAACCTTACTTCTGATGAAATGCTACAAGCTTTTAGCACTCATCTTGCTTCACAACATCGTGAAGTTCCAAGTGATCTTGCTTCATCAGTTAAAGATGAAGAACAAAGTGTTCAGGGTGTTAACCGATATTCCTCGGATCAAAGATCAAAACGATATCAAGAAAAATTTAAAGCTAGTGAATTAAGAAAAAAAGTTGGTCAATATGTTGATTATGATTCTGAAGATGAAGATGATCTTTATTTTGCAGAATCTGAAAATGATTCTAATGGTAAAGATATTGATCCAAGGAATGATCTAATAAATCTTGATCATATTGAATTAGAAACATTGAATATAGAATCTAAATATTCAAGTTATCGTGATGCACTTTTAAAAAGCAATAAGAACCCTCTTATAACATCCAGCATTATTGAGGAAAGAGAACAGCAACTTGCTGAATTAGAAAATGAAATGCCAGATTTGATATCCGAAATAGAGCGTTTAGATTTACTCCGTAAGCAACAACTAAAATATGTTCATGGAAGACCTGAAAATGCTGCTAAAGCTCTTAATTGGCAAGAAGAATCACTTAAATCTTACTTTAAAATTTTAAAAATTAATAGAGTGCAAGATAAATTATTATCTCAATTTAACCTTATTGTTGAATCAATTCTTAATGAGAATCCTGACAGCACATCTGCAATTCAGGCAAAGAGACATATTGATAAAATTAGGGCTGATAAAGATTTAGATAACAAAAATCCTTTTTTTGTTTCTGAAAAAGCATTAGAAGCAAAATCCGGTAAGCTTAAAGAACCTAATGGATTACAAGTAAGTCAAGCTGGAGGAAAAGCTTTATCCCAAGGTCAAAGTGCTGCTTCGAATCAAAGATAATAAATAAATTGATTAACTAGAAGTTAATTAATCACAAGATTAGCATTATTGACAAGAAATCTATTGCCAGTAATGTTATCTTTGTAAATTAAATTTCCGTTGAGATTTATAATATTTGCCATTTCATTCATGGTCTTTTTTGACACCATTAAATTGTAAAAAAATTCAATTTCCACCATTTTACTTTCATTGGGATTGATTATTATTTTGCTAGAGCAAGGGCATTTGAACATAGTAATAAATTCGCTAAAAATTGGATAATCATAAGAAAAATTATTTTTAACAATAATTCGGTTATTGGTTAAATTTCTATAAATTAATTTAACTTTAACTATATCAGATATTTTTGAATAAGTTTTATCAAAATCTATTGTAACATCAACATTTTTATTGTTATTAATTAATTTATAATTAGTTTTAATTGTAAATTGTTTCTTATCTTTTGCTTGGAATTTGGAGTAGTAGTAGCTTAAAAAAAATGGTCGACATTTGTTGAAATTTAAGCAATATAAATTATTTAATTGAATAACCAATATTATAATCACGGTAATTGCCAATAATTTTAAAATTATTTTTAAAATTGGATTCATAATATTAATTAATTTTTAAATTTCTAAATTAGGTAATTGTTATTATCAAAAACTAATATTAAAATTCTATAAATAAATTCCAAAATATTTTAAAAAAATTTTTAAATTACTAAAAATGACCATAAAAATTGTTGATAAATTTGAACCATTTAAAAAATTTGATAAATGGTTTAATGATGCTAAAAATGATAGTAGAATTATCGAACCAACTGCGATGAATCTTGCTACGGTAGCAGAAAATTTATTGCCATCAAATCGAATGGTTTTGTTAAAGAAACATGATGAAAATGGTTTTTGTTTTTTTACAAATTTAGCAAGCAAAAAAGCTCAAGAAATTAACAAAAATCCTCACATTTCTTTATGTTTTTATTGGGGAGTGCAAAGTCGTCAAATTAGAATTCAAGGAATTGCCAAGCAAATCGAAAATTTTGAAGCTGATCAATATTTTGCAACTCGTCCAAGGGAGAGCCAAATTGGTGCTTGGGCATCTAAGCAATCTAGCGTTATGAATCATCGTCAAGATTTTGAGGAAAGAATTAAATTATATGAAGAAAAATTTCGAAATATCGAAGTTACTCGTCCACAATTTTGGTCAGGTTTTAGGGTTGAGCCTGATAATTTTGAATTTTGGCATGAAGCAGAATTTCGATTACATCATCGTGAATTTTATCAAAAATTTTCTAATGGATGGCAAATCGATATTCTTTACCCTTAATTTTATAAATAAAAATCTAACAAATAAAATTATTTTTAACTAATAAAATTATTATTTAAAAATATTGATCTTTAATTTTAATTAATAAAAAATTTTATGAATTTTTATAATTTATGTGAAAAATATTTACAAGATTTAGGAGATGAAATTGAAAAAATGGATGTTGACTCTAATCTTGAGATTGATTATTCTGATGGCATTTTGAACATCAAAATTATTGCTGATAATAAAATTTTTGTTATTAATCGCAATGCTGGAAATCAAAAGATTTGGTATTCCTCACCATTTTTAGGAGCAAATTATTTTGCATATTCGCAAAGTTTAAATCAATTTATTTCCAACAATAATGAAGAGTTGAAATCTTTTTTATTTAAGGAATTAAAAAATTATCTAACATAAAATTTAAATAAAGTATGAAAAAAATTTTATTAATTCCTGGAGATGGAATTGGTCCCGAAGTTGTTAATCAAACCAAAAGAATTATTGATTTTTTGGATGAATATACCGATAAAAAATTTACTTGCCAAGAAGCTCTTCTTGGAGGAATTGCTTATGATCAATGTCAAACTCCATATCCTAGCGAAACCTTAAAGTTAGCAAAAGAAGCTGATGCAGTTTTGCTTGGAGCAGTAGGAGGAATAAAATGGGAAAGCTTGCCTTATCAAAATCGTCCCGAACGAGGATTGTTAGGGATTCGTAAAGATTTACAATTATTTGCAAATTTACGACCTGCTAAAGTTTTTAATGCATTAACTGATAGCTCAACTTTAAAAAAAGAAATTGTCAGCGATCTCGATATCATGATTGTTCGTGAACTTACGGGAGATCTTTATTTTGGAGAACCAAGAGGAGTAAAAACTCTCGAAGATGGAACTCGTCAAGGAATTAACACCATGACTTACAATTCTAGCGAAGTGATTAGAATTGCTCGAGTAGCATTGCAATTATCTGATATTCGTAGCAAGAAACTTTGCTCGATTGATAAAGCAAATGTAATTGAAACTACTGAAATGTGGAGAGAAGAGGTTACTAAAATTGCTCAAAAAGAATTTCCGCAAATTCAACTTAGTCATATGTATGTTGATAATTGTGCTATGCAATTAGTTAGAAATCCTAAGCAATTTGATGTGGTAGTTACGGGTAATATGTTTGGTGATATTTTATCTGATATTGCTTCAATGCTTACGGGATCGCTTGGCATGCTTCCATCCGCATCACTTGGAGAAAAACAAAAAGATGGTAAGCAATATGCGTTATATGAACCAGTTCACGGATCAGCTCCTGATATTGCTGGAAAAAATATTGCTAATCCTTTGGCAACAATTTTAAGTTTTGTAATGATGCTTAAATATTCCTTTGGCTATGAAAAAGAGGCAAATTTTATTGAAGAAGCAGTAACTCAGGTTTTAAATGATGGATTGCGAACTCAAGATATTGCCAAGCCAAATGAAAACACTGTTTCATGTTCTCAAATGACTGATAAAGTTATTGCTAAATTAAAAGAAATCATGGCAAAATAATCGATATTATTAATAATTATTTTTTAATAATTGCTAAGTTATTTTAATTAAATTTAACGATACTTAATGGAAAAAAATTTTTTTTTTAGAATCATTATTTTAGATTTTTTTAAGCACTATAAATTTTTTTGTTTAGATTTTAAAACAAGTTTTTTTAATAATTTTAATAAAAAAATCCATGGTTTTTTGGTAATTTTTTTATTAATTTTTAGCAAAGAATCACTTGGAAATATTGGTCGAATAACTTCTTTTGATAATCGTCAACAATGCGAATTAAATCAAGGTGTTTGGCGAGAATTTGGCAATGGTTGTGTTGATGAATGTTATGCAAAATTTGATGAATTTGGAGTATGTACTTATGCGCGAACTTTTGGTTGCGATTGCGGTAGAGGAAAATGTTGGAATGGTGAAGAATGTATTGCAGTTTTGGAATATAAAAAAATATTTGATGATTTAAAACAACGAGACATTAACGAAATGACTCAAGCTAAGAAAAAAAGAATTGCTGAAGCAAAAAAATATCAACAAGATTTAATCAAAAGAATGATCGAAAATCGCTCCGCTCTTACGGTAGCAAAGTATAATACTGATGATGTCATTATTCCTCATAATAATTTTAGCAATAATAATTACAGCGAAGTTTATAATCAAAAATTTCCACAAATTTCGCAAGGTAAGCAATATGTAACTAACTTCGATGAACGATATAATTCGGGAAATTACTCTGATCAAAATCGAGTAAAATCAATTCAATTTCAACCCCAAATTACCACTCCAGCACAAATAGCTAATGAAAATGTTGCACCAAATAATAATCCAGATCCTAACTTACAACCAAGTTCAACGACTCCAATTTTGAATAATCCAAATCAAAATCAACAACTTATTATCCAACAACCTGGAATGGAGAATCAAGTTATTGCCAATCAAAATATTAATAATTCTCAGCAATCTCAACCATCTGGTCAAATTATTTCAACTCAATTGCCAATTAAAGAGGATAGGGGAATTAATCCCGTAAGATCAGTAAAAGAAGAAAATGCTAAAATTGAAAAGCAAAAAGCTGTGGAATCATTTGAAATTCCCATGGATTTTTTAAAAAAAAGCAATGAAAAAAATAATGGCGAATTGCAACTTCCCGTAGTTGAATTGCCTAAGTAAAAAAATAATTATCAAAATTTTTTCCAAATCAATTAAATTTTAAAAAATAATAATTTACTTAATTTTTGAGTTGTTAATTTTAAATTTTTTAGTTCCAAAAATTATTTTAAAACTAATTGTTAAATAAGCTTGGTTTTTTAATTTATTTTGCTAATTTAAATAAAATTTATTAACTTTTTTTTAAGAATTATCAATGATTAGTGATAAGGTTTTTTATATTATTTTTCGAATTTTCACTAGATGTTTTGGGCTAGTTCTTTTTGTTTTTTCATTGGCATATTTCTTTTCATTAATATCGTTTGATTCAACAGATCCTTCGTTTAACACTGCTTCTACTGATAATAAAATCAATAATTGGTTAGGTAATTTTGGATCTCATTTATCGGATTTATCTTTTCAATTAATTGGCATTTCATCATTCTTTTTATTTTTGATAATTTTTACATTAAGTTTTAAAATGATGGGAAAAAATTTAATTAGAAATTTTATCCCAAAAATTATTTTTTTACCATTTTGTATTTTAAGTTTTTGTGTTTTTTTTGCATCATTTCCTCAGCCTAGTTGGTGGGAATTTAACTCTCTTGGAGGAGTTAACGGTCAATTTATTATTAATAATCTCAGTGATTTTTCTTATCCTATAATTGGATCAATATCGCTATTATTATCGATTATTTTATTATCATTCATTATTGAAATTTCTCTCGATGATTGGATTTATTCATTTCGTTATACTTTAATATATATTAACTATTTATGGCGAAAAATGTTTAAAGATAATCAAACTAAAGAACAATTATTAAAGAAAATTGCCGAAAATAAAATTCATAATGACTCAATTAGCGATCAAGAAGATCAAGAGCTTGAAGAAAATAATCAACAACAAGAAGAAGATTATGAAAATAATGAAGATCTAAATGAAAATAATACTTCTTTAGATGATAATCAAGAAGAGCAAGATAAAAATGACCTTAAAAGAAAATTGAAAGATGCGAGTAAAAATAAAAAATCTAAACGAAAATCTATTTACAAATTACCTCTAATGGATCTTTTAACGGATCGATCTGCTGAAAATAAGGATAAAAAAATAAGTCGTGATTTAGTTGAATCTCAATCTCGTTCTTTGATAAAAGTTTTAGAAGATTTTGGAGTTAAGGGAATTGCAGTTGGAGCAAGGGTTGGACCCGTAATTACCTTGCACGAATTTGAACCCGAAGCTGGAACAAAAGCTTCCAGAGTTATTGCTTTATCTGATGATATCGCTAGATCAATGAGTTCTGTTTCGGCAAGGATTGCGGTAGTTGCAGGAAAGACATCAATTGGAATAGAATTACCAAATCCTAAAAGACAAATGATTTTCTTACGAGAAATGCTTGAATCCAAAGAATATAAATTCTCACAATTTTTTCTGCCAATTATTTTAGGAAAAGATATTGGTGGAGAAGTGATGATAGCTGATCTTGCTAAAATGCCTCATTTGTTGATTGCAGGAACTACAGGATCGGGAAAATCAGTTGGACTTAACGTGATGATTTTATCAATTTTATTTAAGCTAAGACCAGATGAATGTAAGTTCATAATGATTGATCCTAAAATGTTAGAATTATCTATTTACGATGGAATTCCTCATTTATTATCACCCGTAGTAACTGAACCAAGTAAAGCAGTTGTAGCGTTAAAATGGGTTGTTGCGGAAATGGAAGAGCGTTATCGACTAATGTCAAGTTTTGCAGTTAGAAACATTGCTGGATATAATGAAAAAGTTGAAAAGGCAATATTGAATAACGAAAAATTAATGCGTAAAGTTCAAACTGGATTTGATCCAAATAACGGTAAACCAATTATCGAAGAAATTGAATTTGAACCTAAAAAAATTCCATTTATCGTGGTAATTGTTGATGAAATGGCTGATCTAATGTTAGTAGCAGGAAAAGAAATTGAAGGTTCAGTTCAGCGTTTAGCGCAAATGGCTCGAGCTGCTGGAATTCACTTGATTATGGCAACCCAACGTCCTTCGGTTGATGTCATTACGGGAGTTATTAAGGCAAATTTTCCTACTCGTATTTCATTTCAAGTAACCTCTAGAATTGATAGCAGAACTATTCTTGGAGTTCAGGGATCAGAACAGCTTCTTGGTCAAGGTGATATGATTTACATGTCAGGAGGAAGTAAGATGATTCGAGTTCACGGACCATTTTGTTCAGATACTGAAATTGAAAATATTGTTAATTTTATCAAAAATCAGGATTTAAGTGAATTTGACGAAGTTGAAAAAATTTCTTTTGATGAATCATTGGCAAATATAGAATCTCAATCTCAAGATGGTGAATCTGGATATGGCGATAGCGAAGATGGAGATATTTATAAAAAAGCAGTAATGATTGTTCGTCGTGATAAAAAAGCTTCAATTAGTTATATTCAAAGGCAATTAAGAATTGGCTATAACCGAGCTGCAACTTTAGTTGAGAGAATGGAGCAAGAAGGAGTTATTACTCAACCAAGTGTATCGGGAAAAAGAGAAGTGATTGAAGAGTAAAAAATTACAAAAAAAATCTTGCAATATTTTTTGTTAAATTTTTAATTAATAACATGGTTTTTTTAAAAAAATATTTTAGATTATTTTAAGCTTTTTTATGATAAAAGTTAATAATATAAATTAAAAACAGTTAATAAAAATCAAAAGTTGTTAACAAAAAATAAACTTAATAATAAAATTATAATGGCTAGTTCAAATTCAGTTTCAATTTTAAGTCTCATTAGCAATGCTGAAATGGTTGTTCAGTTGGTGATTGTGATCTTATTTGTTGCATCATTATTTTCATGGGCAATCGTTTTTGATAAATATTACAAGTTTAAAAAAATAAATAAGAAAAGTGATGAATTTGAAAAGGATTTTGAAAAAGGCGATATGATTGATAGAGTATTTCAGGAAGCAAAAAATCACAATGATCATCCCTTGGCAAAAATTTTCTTAAGTTGTATTGATGAATGGCATTCTAGCGATATTAACCATATTGCTAGCGAAAATAATGAAAAAAAATTATCACTAAAAAATCGATTAGTAAATGTTATGCAAGTTGCCAATAATCGATCAATGTTAAATCTAGAATCGGGTTTAAATTTTTTAGCGATAATTGGATCATCTGCTCCATTCGTTGGATTATTTGGAACGGTTTGGGGAATTTTAAATTCATTTCAAGCGATTGCAATTAGTTCTAATACCAGTTTAGCAGTAGTTGCACCCGGAATTGCCGAAAGTTTACTTGCAACTGCAATTGGTCTATTTGCTGCAATTCCTGCGGTATTTTTTTACAATATTTTTACTGCCAAAATTAATCAATTTAATGAAAGAGCACAAAATTTTTCCTTGTTACTTCTTAATGTTTTATCAAGAGAATTAGATAAATAATTTTTTAAAATATGCCAATCGATACCGTTAGAAAATTTAAAATTAACAATCAAGAATATTTGATTAAATTAGATGATATCAATAATGGTAATTATAGTTTTTTTCTAAATTTGAATAATTGCATTTACGATTTTGTTTATGAAAAAAAAAGCCTTGATAGCTTCAAATGCTATGAGGTTCTAAATGATAATAAAGTTGAAATTTTTAATAAGGATTTTATTAAAAATCATTTAACAAATTTTTTTAGTATTTTTGACAAGGTTAAATTTATCGGAATTAATCCAAAAGAAATAATCGAATATGATAATAATAAATTAATTATTATAAACGATAGTCTAAGCTATTTTTTTGAAGGTAGTCATGAAATTTTATATGAGATAAATAATTACAAAATCACTTCGGTTAAGTTGATATATGATGAATTTTGTGAAAAGAAAATTGATTATAATAGAAGTTATAAGAAGTTTGTAAAACTTGTTAAATATAATTATGATTTGTTAGAATTGATTTTTTTAAAATTAGAAATAGAAAATTTGAATCTAATGATCAACAGCCTTGATGATAATGATCAAATTGAGGAATTAATTGCCAATATTAATCAATTAAAAAAGGAATATAATTTAAAATTAAATTCTTCTTTAGATTCTCATAATCACGATTACCAATATTATAAAAATAATCGCAATAATCGCTTTTTCAGTGTTGTTTTCAATGATTCATGGTGTTTTAATTTAGCTAAAAAAATGATCAATATAGTTGAATTGAGTTTTTATTTTTACAAAATTAAACCAAAAATTTCAACTTTTTTAATCACCAAAATATCCAATGGATTTTTAATCCCAATCATTGATTTAATGTTTGGAATAACTGAATTTATGGCATTTGAGCAGTTTTATGAAAAAAAGTTAGAAATTGATGATGAGCGTTGTAATTTATTAAAAATCTTAAATGATTATCAAGAATTAAATGATCACATAATTTCTCAAGAAAATAATTTAACATTTAAATTTATCAGCAAATCAACCGATTTTATTTTTGCTTATACCATTGAATTAGCTCATTTTTTTACAGCAGAAATTTTAAACATTTTTGCAAGATTAAATTTTCAATTTAAAAGAATTACTTTATTTGCTTAGTTAATTAATTTTTGCCTAGTTTTTATTTTTTTTGTACAAAATTTTATCGCCAATATTAGCATCGCTAAAGCCTTTTAATCTGATTCTGCATGAATCACATTGTCCACAACTATAAATTTTTCCATCAATAATCTCAGGGTCATAGCAAGAGTGAGTTAGACCGAAATCAAAATTTAAATTTCTTCCCGTTTCAATAATGGTTTTTTTATCCATTCCACTTAACGGAGTATGAATTTTAATTTTATTTTGGGAGTTTATCGTTGATGCACAAGCTAAATTTGCCATATTGGTAAATGCCTCAATAAAATCTTCTCGACAATCTGGATATCCGCTATAATCAATGGCATTAACTCCAATAAAAATATCAAAAGCATTTACTACTTCACAAAATGCTAAGCAATATGATAAAAAAATTGTATTTCGAGCAGGAACGTAAGTAATTGGAATATCATTTTTAACTTGTTGATTACGATTAAAATCTAGTTGAGATTTTGGAACTTCAATATTATCAGTTAAAGCAGATTTTCCAAAAACTCTTAAGTCGATATTGATAATTTTATGCTCTTTAAAAGAAAAAAAATTAGCGATATTTTTTGCACATTCAATCTCTATTTTATGTCTTTGACCATAATCAAAGCTAAGTCCAAATAATTCATAATTTTGCTCCTTAGCTATTGCACTTACAACTCCTGAATCTAGTCCACCGCTAATTAAAATAATCGCTTTTTTCATAAATTTTTTTTAAAATAATCCTTTTAAATTTTTTTTTCAAAGTTAAACTACCTATAAGCAATGGGTGGTTAGCTCAGTTGGTTAGAGCGTTACGTTGACATCGTAAAGGTCGGAGATTCGAGTTCTCTACCACCCACCATTTGCTCTCAATTGGCTAAAATTTATATTAAATATTAAAATATCTCAATTTCTATAATTTAAAATTGTCATGATTTAAAACTATCTAGTTTAAATAATTGCTAATTTAACTCGAAATGTTTTTATTTTTAATTTGATTTAAAAAAATCAATTATGAAATAATATGAAATCTGTTCAAGAAAATCAAGAGTCTATTGCAAGTGAATTGCCAAAAAATGATAATTATCAATTACTTAGTTTTGATGATATTTTAAATTGCGATAAGATTGAGAATTATAAAATATTAAGCTTTTTGATTGTTCAAGATTCAATATCTTCGTCAAATGTTCATTTATTTTATCGCAATTTTTGTGATTTAATTAATAATAATCAAATCAGCGTTGAAGATAAGCTATCATTGCTTGCAATTATGATTAATGATCATAAATCTTACATCGATTATGTTTTAGAAATTTTCATCGATATCACTGATGAAATTATCAAGGATTTAGAAATTTCTCAAGATTTAAAAATTAAATTATTAAAAAATATTGCCGATGAATTTGATTTTATAGCAAGCAATAAAAATGAAGTTGGAAGAATTTATGGTAAAGAAGAGAGAATTTTAAAAGCAATTTCTCGATTAGTTAAAATCATTACTCCCAAAATAAAAGATCCTTATCAAGCCAATGATTTCAATGATCTAACCAAATTAAAAATTTATAAAAAAATTCAAGATTTTTTAATATTGCATTTGACAAGAACTCAGGAAATATTCGAAACAATTATTAAGAAAGATCAATTTAATAAATTTATTATTGATCAAGAAAAATTATTGGAATATAATAATAACCAAGCTGAAGAATTAAAAAATAACCATCAATATTATCAAAAATTAATAACTGTTATAAATGATCAGAAATTATTTATTAGTCACAAAGCAGAATTTATTTTATTAGTTATTGCAACCACTTCATACATCAATGCAATTTGCATTATATCTGGAACCCTAGAATTATCAGTGATGCAAAATAATGATTTAGCAATCGATAAAAATATTTTGATTACTAAAAATTATTATCGAGATCTTTATAAAAAAGAAATTATTGCCGTAAAAAAAACTTTTGAACTTTCTAATATCGGCAAAAAAGCTAAGATATTTTACAATAATGTTAAAGAAGAAATCGAAACAACCATTGATCAGTTAAACGCAACTGCAAATCTTATCAAATCAAATTTAGTTGAATAATTAATATCGCAAAGTTGAATAATTAATATCGCAAAACTGCGATAATCTAGAAAACTTAAATTAAAACTTTGTTCCTCAATTTTACTCTTCATTTTGCTTAAGCGATTAAGTGTTATTTCGCTATTCTTAAAATATTTTAAATGATCTTTTAATCGATATTTTACGATAAATTTATTTTAAATCATCATAAATTTTAATTTGAATTATTAAATAAAATAATATTTGATAATAATTAATAAAAAGTTTGATTTTTAGTAATTAACAGTTAGAAACAAGTAAATATTTTTTTATCAATAAATTCAATTAAATAATTAATGAAATCTGTTTGGCGTAGATTATCAAAAATACAATCGCTTTCAGCGCTTTCTCGAAGTTTATCTTTTTCAAGAAGAAACTCTGTAACGCCAATCATACCTGAGTCTTATCCTCCTTCCGAGTCCCTTAATCTTCGTCCCGATGGCATTCCTCCTTTGTTTATACCACCTACTAATCAAAACTCTACAGGCGATATAACTTCTTCTCCTAGAAGAGATACAGCAGTTTCGGCTAGAGTAGGTTCGGCTGGACTAGTTTCCGCAAGAGCAGATTCGGCTAGACTAGTTTCGGCAGTATTGGGTTTTAGAACGCCATTTGAACCTGCCCAAGTTCCAGCTCAGATTCATCCTGATGATTCTTTAGATGAAGAACCCAAAATAGAACCAGTTATAGCAAACTTAAAATATGAATCCTCACCTTTTATCCCTTTTGATCATCGTGAAATCCAATCTCGTGAAAGTCCTGATAATTTGGTTTCAAAACCAAGATATAATGACATGATTTTTTTTGATCCCAAAGAAAATAGCGATTCACCAAGGGGTTCAGGTGATCAGCGAAGAAAAAAATTTTTAACGGTAATATCAGCAAATTCAATATTACCTCATGCATCACCTTCTACTTCTCCTGGCAAACAAACCGAAATTTCTGATGATGATATTCAAAATACCTATCAAGAATCATTGAAAAAAATGAAAGAAATTTTATTACAAATTCAAGAATTGGAATATTCAAAAGAGGAAATTATTGAAGCTTGTCAATATGCACGGCAATTTAAGGGGATTATGAATGGAAGAGATGGGGTAATTGGAGAATTGAGAAATAAATATTCTGCATTAGATGAAAATAAAATCAAAGAAAAATTTGAAAGATTAAAAACAATCTCATTTCTTTTTCAACAAGAATGCTTTAAAAAAGATATTTTTTCAGGACGAGATGAAAATAGTTTGAAATCTCAATATAAATTTGCTAATAGCAAAAATAATCGCCCCGGACTTAGATTAGCTTATATTCCAGATGAAGCTTTAGAAATGTATGAAAGACATAATGAAGCTGCTGCAGTCGAACTTTCAGCAAGACCAGTTGCTGCAAGAATGTGTACGCCACGACAAATGATTTAATAACAAATCTAATTCAAAAAAAGTTTTATAAATTTCAATTAGTTAAAATCTAAATTTTTAATTGATTATTTTGAATTTGTTTTTGGAGTTTTTTGATTTTATGTTGATCATTAATTCGGTAAAAAAAATTCTTAATAAATTTTTGTGATAAAATTAAAAAAGTGGTTAGAACCCCTAAAGTAAAGCAACTGATCATTAAAGTAAAAATTCTCATTTCTGCGCTAAAATTAAAAAAAGTAAAATCAATATTAATGGTTTGACGATTATTGACCATAAAAATCACTAGTAAAATTAATAAGGTTAGGGCAATAATATTGCGTAAAATTTTTAAAATATTTTTTATTAAAGTCATATTTATAAATTATTTAGAGTTAATATTTGTTCAAGATCTTCATTATCTTCAATTAAAACATCATACCACATGTTAAAACCTACTAATGCTTGTTTAATGAGCATGCCAATCCCTGTAATTATTGGATTACCACGATCTTTAGCATTTTTTAATAGTTCAGTAATTAATGGTTTATAAACAATGTCATAAACTATTGCAGAATTTTTAAGATTTTTTAAATCAAGTTTTAAAGGATCTTGATTAATCATCCCAAGCGATGAAGAGTTGATTAAAATATCGCAATTAGCAAGTTCGTTTTCAAAATTTTTATGTTCCAAGAAAAATAATTTACTATTTTGTTGTTTGGCAAATTCTAAAAAATCATTGATAAGATTATTAGCTCTAATTGAATTGCGATTAGTAATAAAAATATTTTTTACTTGATGTTTTAAGAGAGCGAATATTATGGCTCGACATGCTCCACCTGAGCCGATTACGAAGGCATTTTTATCCTTTAAAATAAAATCAGGATATTTGCAAAAAATATTATTTACAAATCCCGATGCATCGGAATTAAATCCGTGTAATTTGTTATTTTTATCAATTACCACCGTATTTACTGCTTTGATAATTTTTGCTTCATCACTTAAAAAATCGCATTTTTGAAAAATTTTTTCTTTAAAAGGAATAGTAACATTAAATCCTTTAAATCCTTGATTAACTAGGTCATTTATTGTTTTATCAAAATCATCGGGATTAATTTCTATCGCTTGATAACTTCCATTAATATTTAATTTTTTTAAATAAAAATTATGAATTTTTGGTGAAAGTGAATTATTTACAGGATAACCAATTACCCCAGTTTTGATAATTTTAGTTAAGGAAATTTTAGCAGAAAAATCTGCAGGTAAATCTAATGTCATTTAATTAAGACTTCCTCCTGAAGAGCTTTCAGAAGAGCTTGCTGAAGAATTAGTTTCATCCTTTTTAGCAGCATCTTTAGTATTTTTGGACATTGATGGCATATTTGGCATTTGTTTTGGAACAGGAATTTTTTTAGAAATTCTGCTCATAAAAAAACGATCTTTAAAATAAATAATTTTTTTACATTTAACGGGAGGTTGCGATTCAATTAAAATAATTTGATCTTCGCGAGGCAATTGAATTACTTCTTGAGGAAGTAATAAAGCTCTTTGCACATTTGAGACGTGAAGCGAACGAGCTCCGGGATTTAAATCGAGATATTTTGGTTTATTGTAAGAAAGTTGAACTGCAGTTTTATTGCCAATTAATTGCGAAATTAAATTGGCAGTTTGCATATTATTCGCTGCAAAAGTGATACGATAAGTTGCGTTAGAAAGAAAAGAGTTCATGCCATTTTCTTCGTAAATTCCTTTGAGCTGTTCAGTATCTTGAATGATTAAAAATAACCTTACGCGATATCCGCGAAAATAGGCGATACCTGCGAGAAATTGCTCCATTTTTCCTAAAGTAGGGAACTCATCCATCATCATTAGCACTCCATATTTCTCATGCTTTTGAGGCATTTTTGCGGTGAAAAATGCAGCAGCTTGTTGGTAAAACATATTCATCAAAGGTTTTAATCGCGAAATATTATCGGGAGTTAATCCAACATAAACGGTATGCGGAGTTATTTTAAATTCATGTAAGTTAAAATCACTAGTTGCGGTAGTGGTATCAATCAAAGGATTTGCCCATAATTCTAGAGATGAGTTTGCAGTTGAGGTTACTGATCCGCGTTCCTTATCGGGTTTTTGGAGATAAGATGCGATGTTCATATAAGCGACAGGGTGAATAATATTTCCCATAGTATCTAAAATTACCGCAAGATTATAAACCACATCATCGCTTCTTAAAGTTCGAACTACCTCACCAAGAGTTGCAGGTTTATTTGGATCGGCAACTAGATAAAGCATGATTCCCGTAAGCAAAGCTCTTGCTTCATTTGACCAAAATTCTTGTTTGGGTAATAAAAAATTACAAATTTTTTGGACATCATCAACCATTTGTCCGGGTTTTTTACTAATCCAATCCATAGGGTTATAACAATGGCTAATTCCATCGGGATCGGCTGGATTCCACAAAAAAACTTTTTGTTTTAATTGCGATCTTCTCCAGCCCGAACTTAATTCATAATTTTCAAGTTTGATATCATGAACAATTACTGAATCTCGCCAAAAAAGTAAATTAGGAATTACGAAACCTACACCTTTACCCGATCCAGTTGGAGCAAATAACAAGATATGTTGATAGCCATCAGCAATTAACATTTTCTTTTGATAAGAACCAAGAAGTAATCCAGTTTTTGATCTTAATCCCATTTTTTTAATTTCTTTAGGACTTGCCCAATGAGCATCACCATGAATCGATTCAGGTTTTACGAATGGACGCCAATCCATTAAAGGTGCACGAAAAATCCAGCAAACTGTCATCAAAAATAAATAGGGAAGGGTAGAAGAAATCCATAATTTAGGAACGAATCCATTATAACTTTCTTTGGTAAGCTTATCAAAATTAATGATGTAAAATTTCCAATAAGCAATAATGGTTTTGTATAAATAAATAATTTGCTTATCTATTGGTAATTTCATGTAAGCTTTAATCAACTCTAGATTACCATTGATGCTAACAACTACCAATAATCCAGTAATATAAAAACATATAAAAAGAACTATCGATGACAATAAGCCAATTACAAAGAAATTTCGAAAATTTCTGACAAATGGATTCTCTACTTCATTGCTCATTTATTTTAATTGGTTTTTAATTAGTTGAGAAATAATTTATGAAATTTTTTTAAATCAAATTTAAAATTAAAAGATAACATAATATTTTTAAATCAACTAAATTAAAATTTCTAATGTTTTTTTTAATTGAAAGTAAAATTTTTATTTTAAAATTATTTAAGAATTTAATGAAGATTTTTTTAAATTTTTAGCTACTAAAATCGCTTCTTCACTAATGGTTTCACCCGAAAGCATTCTTGCAATTTCTTGTTCACTTTGTTCATTGCTGAGTTTTTCAATTAAGGTCGAAACTTTTTTATTATTATCGCTAGAAATAGTTTTTTTGCTAATTTTGAAATGAGTATTGGCTTTGGAAGAAATTTGGGCTTGATGAGTAACAACCAAGATTTGTAAATTTTTTGCTAAGGTTTTTAATCGATTTCCAACTGCATCAGCAGTGCTTCCGCTAATGCCTGTATCGATCTCATCGAAAATCATGGTTGGAGTTGATTTAACATTCATTAACGAAACTTTTAATGCTAACATGAATCTTGATAATTCTCCTCCCGAGGCAATTTTAGTGATGTCATCAAAATTATTATTATTGGTTGATGCAACAAATTTTATACGGTCAAAACCGTTGATTGAGTAAGAAGAATTGGAAAGATCATCAGAAATATTATCGGTAATATTATTAGCAATATTACCTTGGGAATTATTAATAAAATCGATACGAAATTTAGTATCATTCATTTTTAAAAAAGCTAATTCATCTTCAACTTTTTTGGCAAGAATTTTACTATTTTCTTGTCTTTTTTTAGAAAGTTCTTTGGCAATTTTTTGATAATGATTTAGAGCATTTTTTCTTTGCTGTTCTAGATCTTGAAAGATTTGTTTTGAATTGGTGATTAATAATAATTTTGATTTTGCGTCATTAATAAATGTTGATAAATCATCGCTTTTAACATTAAATTTTCGAGCAAGATTACGAATTAAAAATAATCTTTCTTCAATTTCTTCGCGATTATAATCTTGATTATTAATTAATTTTAAAAGGCTATTAATGCTAGATAGAGAGCTATCGGTGAAATTAATTTGCTTTTCGAAATCATCGGTAAATTTTTCAAAAAAATCTCTTTGATCTTTTAAATAATTTTCAATGAGATTGTGATTTCTTAGTAAAATTTTTTGAGCAGAAATTTGAAAGTTGAATGATTCTGCGAGATTATTTTTTAGGTCATTTAAGAAATTAATAATTTTTTCTTGTTGATTAAATTGATCTTTTGCTTCGACGAGCTTTTGTTCTTCATTTTCTTCAACATTAGCGTTTTCTAGCTCTTCAATGATATGAGATAAATAATCTTGCTCTCGATTGGCTTGTTCTTTTTGACGATTTATTTGTTCAATTTTTTCATCTATTTCTTTTAACTCTTGATAACTATGCTTAACTTTAGTTAATAACTCTGAATTATCTGAGAACTCATCAAGAATTGTTAAATGTGATTTAGAGTTAAGTAAACTATGTTGATCATGTTGACCATGAATTTCGACAAGTGTTTCACCAATTTTAGCTAATAAATTAACTCCAATTGGAATATCATTTACAAAAACTTTACTGCTAGAATTATCGCTTACAATTCTTCGAATGATAATTTCATCAGCATTATCGCTATTTACAAGATAATTTTCTTCAAGAATTTTTTGACAATTATCGTTATTTTTAATATAAAATTCTGCAATCACTTCAGCTTTACTGTTATTATTTCCAATTAATCTTTGACTTGAGCGAAGTCCAATGGTAAGCCCAAGTGCATCTAGCAAAATTGATTTTCCTGAACCTGTTTCACCAGTTAGCACTGATAATCCAGGACTAAAAGATATTTCAGCTTTGTCAATTATTACGATATTGTTGATTGTTAATTTTTTTAACACGATAGTTGAAAGTAATATTTTTTATTTTATTTTGTTAAAATAAAACTTTAAGTTTATTTATAAAATAAAACTTTAAATTTATGATGCAACCTTAGGAATTTTTTAATGATTAATTTTAACGAAAATTATTTTAGCAATCTTGATAAACAACTCAAAAGTGATAGTTATTTTATTGCTAATCTTGAATTATCAACATTATTGCTGATGAATGATATCAACTATCCATGGCTAATTTTAGTTCCAAGAGTCAATCAAGTTTTTGATCTCATTGATCTTAATTTTGATGATCAACAAAAATTACTTTTTGAAATTAATATTTGTGGAGAATTTTTAAAAATTAATTTTGCAATTGATAAGCTTAACATTGCTAGTCTTGGAAATATTGTAAAACAATTGCATATTCACATTATTGGTAGAAATAAAAATGATATTACTTTTCCTTCCCCAGTTTGGGGAAATGCTAATGCTGTTAAATATCAAGAAAATCAAGCATTGGAGCTAATTAAGAAAATTCAAAATTATTTGGCAACATCGAATTTTTCTAACTATGGAAAATAATAAAAATTTAATTATTAAGAAAATTTTATATCGATCAAAATATCGTGGATGTAAGGAAACTGATTTTTTACTTGGCAATTTTTTTGAAAAAGAACAACAAAATATTGAGAATTTTGGTTTAGAATTATGTCAAGATTTTCTTAATGAGGATGATATGATGATTTATGATTGGATCCTTGATAAAGCTGAATTTCCAAGCAAATATCACCAATTAATTTTAAAAATAAGAAAATTTAGCGATATTAAAATTTCGTAAATTAAATTTATTCTACTACGATGCAATCTGCTCGAGTTTTTTGAATTTGAGTAATATATTTTTGACAAAAATTTTCAGCTTCAATTTGATTGAAAAATTCTCCAATTTGTAATCGATAAAAAATTCCTCTTTTACCTAAATCAACTTTTTGAATAACATTTCTTAGGTTTACAAATAAATCTGGATTCATTCTTAATAATTTTTTCCATTGATCTTCAGCCATTTCACGAGAAGACATCGCAGCAATTTGTACTCTAATAATTTTTCTTCTTTGATCATTTTTAGGTAATTTTGAATTCATAGAATTATTGGCAATATTTTCGTTATTATAATCAAAATTATTGTTGGAAATATTGGAGTTAATATTATTATTTTCTAGTGAATTTATTGGATTAGTTGGATTGTTATTGATGGTTTCTCCAATAACAAATTTTTCAGTATTAAGATTTTTCTTAAGGATATTATTGGAATTAGATTCTAAGTTAATCGCATTATTTTCAGCTATTTGAGGTGGTAAATTCGCAGGAGTTTTTTCATTAAGCGGAGTTTTATCAGCAATTTCTCTTCTTGGAGGTAATGCAGATTCGGGAGTATTGATTACTTTGGTGTTATCGATTTTTGATCCTTCTTTTTTATTGCCAAAAATATCTTCATAAATGGTTCGATCAATTTTAACATTTTCATGATTTTTATTATTTTCATCTTCCATTGAAACTCTAATTGGCAAATGAGTTGCTTTAATTAATTCAACATTTTCATCATCTTGATAAACAAAATGATATGCAGTAATGGTAATATAAACAAAAAGCGATAACGAAATTAATGTTGCTAAGCCAAGAAAAATTTTTTTATTAAAATTTGAACTTTTCTCGTCATCTCTGTCTTTTTGGTAGCCAAAATCTTCCATAATTTTATTTCATTTCTTCGCTTGGTTTAATAGAAAAAATTTCTAATCCCGAAGCGATAACTTTTTTTAATGCAAATACTAAGCAAAGCCTTGCGTTAGTAATATCAATATTGTCTTTAATAATAAATTTTAAATGAGGATTTTCACTACCTTTATTCCATAAAGCATGAAAATCACTTGCTAATTCTTGTAAGTAAAAGGCAATTCGATGAGGTTCAAAATATTGAACAGACATTTCAATTACTCTTAAAAAATTAGCAATTTTTTTAATTAATTCAATCTCTCCTTCATCATCTAACTTATCTAAAAAGTCAATATTTTTTTTGCATAAATTTTTTAATTCAACAGGATCGCTAAAATTGATTTTAAAAATTTCTTGAGCATTTTTTAAAACCGAACAACATCTTGCATGAGCATATTGAACATAAAAAATTGGATTATCTTTTGATTGCTCAACAACTTTACTTAGGTCAAAATCAAAAGGAGTATCATTTTTTCTACAAAGCATTAAAAACCGTAATGCATCGCTTCCAACTTCATCAATTACTTCTCGAGCAGTAATAAAATTTCCTGCTCTTTTTGACATTTTTAACGGCTTATTATCTTTTACAAATTTGACCATTTGACAGAGAATAATTTTTAATTCTGCTTGGTTATTGGTCAATGTTTTAACAACTCCATCAAGTCTTTTAACATATCCTGCATGATCATAACCAAGAGGCATAATAAAAATCTTTGCACCTCTTTGAAATTTTGATAAAGCATAAGCAATATCTCCAGCTAGATAGGTAAATGTTGAATCAGCTTTAATAACTACTCGATCGATATCATCACCAAATTTAGTGGAACGAAATAATGTTTGATCAAGTTCATCATATTCTTCACTTGATTTTCCAACTCCCTTATCACTCATTGGAACGCTTAGCTTTCCAACATAAATTAAATCTTGTTTTTTTAAGATCTCAATTGCTTCATGGATTTTATTTTTATCATGCAATTCTTTTTTTTCAGAAAAATAACTATCATGCTTAATTCCCAAGGCAAATAAATCAGCTTTAATCATTTCAATCATATCTTCAACAACCAAATTACGAATTAGTGGAAAATATTGATCTTCACTAAGATTTAATAATTTATCGCTAAAGCTAACAAATAGTTTTTTTGCTATTGGAATTAGATATTCCCCTGGATATAACCCAAATTTCACAAAATAATTATCAGTTATTTCTAATCCACAAACTTGTTGATATCTTGCAAATACTGAGCGAAGTAGGGTTAAAATTTGTTCACCTGCATCATTGATGTAATATTCTTTAAGAACATCAAATCCAACCATTTTTAGTAAATTGGCTAATACATCACCATAAATTGATCCTCGAGTATGACCAACATGAATTGGTCCAGTTGGATTTGGAGAAGCATATTCCAAATTTATTTTTAGTGAATTGCCAAGATTAGGGAAGATAATTTTTTCAACGCAAACAATTTCAGCGATAATTTTATTTAAAATTTTAGGTGATAAGGAGATGTTGATAAATCCTGCTTTGGCAATAGAAATTTGTTTGATAATTAAATAATTTTTTTGATTATCAATGATGATTTGATCTTGATTTTGAATAATTTTTGAAGCAATTTCATTGGCAAGTAATTCAACATTATTTAAACTAGTATTGCTAAATTTTTTTATTAAAGTCATAGCAATATTGCAAGCAATATCGCCATTTTTTTTATCTTTAATTGGCTCAACAGTAAAGTTTTTTAAATCTTGCGAAGTTAACTCTACATTATGTTGAGAGGCAATAACTTGAATCTCATTAATAAAACTTTGTTTTAGGGTAGAAAAAATATTTAACATAATTAACACTTGCGATTTAGCAAAATATTGGCAAATTTAAAATTGAATTTTAAAATAATTTTTGGAATTATTCTAAAAAAATGTTTCTTTAAGAAAAGAATAAAATTAATAAATCTTAAATTAAAAAAAATATTTTTGACTTACAATATCTAATTTAAAATAAATTTAAAGAATGGAAATTAATTATAATAGCAATGTCTATCTTGTCAAAAGAATTATCCGCGAATATATTATCGTTCACTGGAGAACATTTGTAATTTCTTTAGGCTTAATGGTTTTAATCGCAGGAACAACTTCATTTCACGCATGGCTAATTAAACCAGCTCTCGATTCCGTATTTGTTAAAAAAAATACTAATGCCTTAATTTATATTCCTTTGTTAGTGCTTGGAGTTACCGTAATTAAAGGTTTTGCAACTTATTACCAATTGCTTACCATGAATTTATTGACGATGAGAATCACCTCGGAAATGAGACTTCGTCTCTATTCACATTTCATCAAATCTGATATCGCTAAGCTTCATTCCAAATCATCAGGAGATATGGTTGCAAGTATTATCAATGAAATTTCTTCGGTAGTTGGATTAATTACTACCGCAATGAATGGATTTGTTAAGCAACTTTTTACCCTTGTTGCTCTAATTGTGGTAATGTTTAATCAAAGTTTGGAATTATCCTTAGTTGCGTTTATCGGCTTTCCTCTTGCTGCTTATCCGATCTATCGCATTGGTAAAAGACTTAGAAATTTATCTTCTAAAAATCAAGAAATTGCCTCAAAATTTAATACTCAAATGAGCGATACTTTGCAATATTCAAAACTTGTTAAAGCTTATCATTGTGAAGATTTTGAAGTTCGTAGAATGGGATTAATAATTGAAAGTGCATTTCAAATGGCAAAGAAAATTTCACGAATTTCTTTAATCTCTTCACCTTTCGTAGAAAGTCTTGCAGGAGTTGGAGTTGCAGCAGTGATATGGTATGGAGGACATCAAGTCATTACGGGTCAAACTACTCCCGGAGCGTTTTTCTCATTTTTTGCAGCAATGATGATGGCTTATAAACCTCTTAAATCAGTTTCCAATATGAATACGGGAGTGCAGATGGGACTTGCTGCATCGTCTCGTCTTTACAAATTACTTGATGAAAAATCTCAAATTATTGATAAACCAAATGCTATTAATTTGGAAAACATCAAAGGAGATATTGAATTTTCCCAAGTTGATTTCAGTTATATCGAAGGTAAAAATGCATTAAGTTCAGTTAGTTTTAAAATTCCTGCAGGTCAAAGAATTGCATTAGTTGGACATTCGGGAGGAGGAAAATCAACGATTATGAATATGATTTTAAGATTTTACGATCCGCAAAATGGTGAGATTAAACTTGATGGTCATGATATTCGCAATCTTTCGGTTAAATCACTTAGAAGTTCAATGTCTGTAGTTAATCAAGAGGTAATGTTATTTGACGATACGGTTATGGAAAATATCCGTTATGGTAAAGAAGATGCAACTGAAGAGCAAATTATTCGAGCTGCAAAACTTGCCGAAGCGGATGAATTTATTTGTGAATTGCCAGAAAAATATCATTCTCAGGTTGGGCAAAATGGCATTCGACTTTCAGGTGGACAAAGACAAAGAATTGCAATCGCTCGAGCAATTTTATATGATGCACCAATTTTGCTACTTGATGAAGCAACTTCCGCATTAGATCCAATTTCAGAAAAATTAATCAAAGATGCTTTAGCAAAATTGATGAAAAATCGGACATCCGTGGTAATTGCTCATCGTTTATCAACGGTAATTCACTGCGATAAAATTATCGTGATTAGCAATGGAAGAGTAGTGGAAGAAGGTAAACATCAAGAGCTTCTTGATAAAAATGGCTTATATGCTAATTTATATTTAAAACAATTTGAAATTACTCAAGATAGTTAAAATAACATAAGAATTAATTAGTTATTTTTAATTTGTTAAGTTATACTCAAAATAAATAATTTTAAAAAATCTGATTTGAAATTGCTAAAATTGATAAAAGTTGAAATTTTATAATATGAAAAATAATGAGAAAAATATCGGAGAAATTTCTAAATCTAAAATTAATTTTGAAGAAATTTCTGAAGATAAGGTTTCAAAAATTAATGAAACTGATCTAAATAAAATTGCTGATAAAAAAATCCAAAAAAATTTAGAAAAAAAACATCATAAACTTAAGCTTTCCAATGCTTTAAGAGAGAATTTAAAAAGAAGAAAAAAATTAAAAATTAATTAAGTTTTTTTAAAATTAAACAGTAAATATTAAGTTGAACATTAAGAAATCACATCTTAAAATTTCAAAAAAAATAAATTAAAACTTATTTAACAAATTAAACTTTTAAAAATAATTATGAAAACTTTTAAACTAACCATTTTAGCGATAATTTTATTTACAATTTCTGCTTGTCATCAATTAACTACAACTATTGGGAATTATAATTTACCAACAACCGTTAATAAAAATCCTACTAAAATGGGAGAAACTTGTGGACATTACGCTTACCCATTTTCAATTTTATTTTCTAACAATGATTTAACCGTTGAAAAAGCTCGTCAATCAGCTAATATCAGTGAAATTATCAGCGTTGAAGCAAGAAATCGTTATGTTTACCCATTTTATTATCATCGTTGCATTATAGTTCGCGGTAATTAATTCATTATTTTAAAACATTTTTTAGATTTAAAATATTTTCCTTTTTAGATTTTTAGTTAATGATTTTTTGAATTGATATTTTATAATTCTTAAAAAATTAATTCAATTAAAATGACAAAAGTTAACATAATCGGTGGAGGATTGACAGGCTGTGAATGTGCTTGGCAATTGGCAAAGCGTGGAATTGAAGTTGAGATCTTTGAGATGCGAGATGATCACAGAAAAACTTTTGCTCATCGAACCAAGGATTTAGCAGAATTAGTTTGCTCCAATTCACTTCGTAGTAATGATCCTCATACCGCAATTGGCTTACTTCACCATGAAATGCAACAGTTAGATTCATTGATTATTGCAAGTGCAATTGCAAATCGAATTCCAGCTGGAAGTGCTTTAGCAGTTGATCGAGAAGGTTTTTCAAAATTTATTGAAGAAAAATTATTAGCTACCAAAAAAGTAAAAATCACTCGTCAAGAAATTACAATTTTACCTAATCAATTTTCGCAAACTAAATCGCTTGAGAAATGGATTATCGCAAGTGGACCATTGACATCCGATCTTCTTAGTCAAGAAATTTTAAAATTAACTTCCAAGGATCACTTGGCATTTTTTGATGCAATTGCTCCAATTATTTTCAAAGACTCAATTGATTTTGGAATCGCTTGGATGCAATCGCGATATGATAAAGGTGAAGGTAGTGATTACATTAATTGCCCAATGAATAAAGAGCAATATCTTGAATTTATTGATGAAATTAAAAATAGTGAAAAAACTGAATTTAAGGAATGGGAAAAAAATACTCCATATTTTGACGGATGTTTGCCAATTGAAGAAATGGTAAAAAGAGGTGAAGATGTTTTGCGATTTGGTCCACTAAAACCAATTGGCTTAACCAATCCGCATTTTCCTAAATCTCCACCCGAAACCAAATTAAAAGATCGCAAAGAAAAGGCTTACGCAATTGTTCAGCTTCGTCAGGATAATAGCTTAGGAACATTATACAACATGGTTGGATTTCAAACTAAAATGAAATATGGCGATCAACAAAGAATCTTTCGAAAAATTCCTGGACTTTCCAATGCAGAATTTGCAAGGTTTGGTGGAATTCATCGCAATACTTTTATCAACTCAGTGCAATTGCTTGATGAATTTATGAATCTAAAAAATTCTCCAAATTTACGCTTCGCTGGACAAATTACGGGAGTTGAAGGATATGTTGAATCAGCTAGTATGGGATTATTAGCAGGAATTTTTTGTGCATTAGAAATTGCACTTCAAAAAAAGTTAACAAGTGATTTTTTACCTCCAAATTCAACTGCAATTGGTTCGCTTTTAAATTACATTACTGATTCCAAAAAAAACCAAGAAGAGAATTCTACAATTGCCTTTCAACCAATGAATGTTAATTTTGGATTATTCTTACCACTTTCGCAAAATGTCAATAAAGATCAGCGAAAAGAAGCTTATAAAATCAGAGCTTTTGAAGAAATCGAAATTTGGAAAAATAATTTGTTAAACTTTATTTAATCCTAACTAAAATTAATTTTATTTATGAAAATTTATTGGAAAATATTTTTATTGTTGAATATTGTTGCATGTTCACCAAAATGGCAATATTATCAAAAAAATAACAGCGATAATTGGGCAAAAATTAATGAAAATTATAAATTTTGTAAAATTGGATCAAATCAATCACCAATTGATGTTATCGCCGATTTTGCACCAAGTGATTTAACTTTTAATTTTCAAAAAAGTAAACAAAATAATGTTGAAAAAGAACGCAAGGATTATGTTTTAAAAACAGTATTTTTTGATCAAAGTTATTTGCAAAGAGTTAAGAAAAAATTTTTCTTACGATATTTTGAATTTCATCATCCAAGCGAACATATGGTGAAGGGTAAAAAATTTTCTCAAGAAATGCAAATTGCTTTTAAAAGTGAAGATGAACAATGGTTAATAATTTCAGTATTTTTAGAAATTGGTAATCATAATAAAAATTTCGATGAGATTATAAATTTTATTGGCAATAAAAAAATTAATGAAGCAAAAATTGATTTAGAAAAAATTATCAAAAAAGATGATTCGGTATTTTTTTATGAAGGATCTTTTACTACTCCTCCATGTTTCGAAGGAGTTAAATGGTATATTTTTAAAACTCCAATATTAATCTCAAAAGATCAAATGAATTTAATAATTAAAAATACTATTTTTGCTAAAACTAATGCTCGAGAAGTTCAAAAATTTAATCCCGAAAAATTTTAAAATTTTACTTGTGAGATTTTTTTATTTATTTAAAAATTAAAATTTAAAATTTATAAAAAAAATATGTCTTCTTCAAACGCTTATCATTCAAACATTTATCAAATTTCTGATCAAAAATCTGATAATAAATCAGATTTAAATTTGATTGATCCTAATTCATTCTCATTATTAATTAATTCACTAAATTCTCAACAACTTGAAGCGGTAAATACCACGGAAGGACCATTGTTAGTATTGGCTGGAGCAGGAACTGGTAAAACCAAAGTTTTAACTACTCGAATCATTCATTTGATAAATTCTCAACTTGCTTATCCAAGTCAAATTTTAGCAGTTACTTTTACTAACAAAGCTGCAAGTGAAATGAAAAAAAGAATTGGTGAAATTATTGGTGATCAAGTTAACAATATTTGGGTAGGAACTTTTCACTCAATTTGTGCTAGAATTTTACGCAGAAATCCTGAAGCAGTTGGGTTAAGAAGTGATTTTACCATTATCGATGATGATGATCAAAATCGTTTATTAAAACAAATTCTTAATGATTTGAATATTGATCCTAAGCAATTTCCAGCTAAACTTTATCTCAATAAAATTTCGCGATTAAAAGATTCGCTTAAAAATCCAAGTTTAAATGATGATTTAGGATTGCCTAAATTAAAAGATGTTTTTGAGATTTATCAATCTCGACTTCGCTCAATGAATTCAGTAGATTTCGGTGATTTGATTGCACTTAATCTAGAAGTTTTTAATCGTGATTTAGAAGTTTTATCTTATTACCAAAATAAATTTCGCTATGTTTTAATCGATGAATATCAAGATACTAATAACGCTCAATATCAATGGTTGCTAAAACTATCAGCATTGAATTGCAATATTTGCTGTGTTGGTGATGATGATCAATCAATCTATAGTTGGAGAGGAGCAAATATTGCGAATATTTTACGATTTGAAAAAGATTTTGTCGATGCTAAAGTTATTCGTTTAGAGCAAAATTATCGCTCAACTTCGCGAATTTTAAATAGTGCAGATTCAGTAATTTCTAACAATAAAGAACGACATGGTAAAACCTTATGGACGGATATGGGGAAGGGTGAAAAAATTCAAGTTTTTGCTTATAATGACGATCGACTTGAAGCTTTAATAACTTCCAATAAAATTAAAGATGCAATTGCTAATAAAAAAATTAAACCAAATGAAATTGCAGTTTTAGTTAGAGCAGGGCATCAAACTCGGGCATTTGAAGAAGCTTTTATTCAAAATAATTTACCTTATCGAATTATTGGAGGAACTAAATTCTACGAAAGAATGGAAGTTCGCGATTCAATTGCCTATCTAAGAATTTGTGCAAATTTTGATGATGATTTAGCGATGTCGCGAATTATCAACGTTCCTAAAAGAGGAGTTGGAGAAACTGCATTAGCAAATTTATATCAACAAAGTAAAGATCAAAAAATATCACTTTTTAAAGTTATTAAAAATGCCATTTCAAACAATGATTTAAAAGGAAAATCTCGAGAATCACTTAGTCAATTAATCACGATTTTAGAAAAATTTAATCAACAAATTTCTCCAAATAATTTGGAAATAAATGATTCCAATATGTCAGATTCAAATTCCCAAAATTTAAATTCCCAAAATTCAAATTCCAAAGATTTATCATCTGATTTATCATCAATAAATCTTGCTCAAATTGCCAAGAACTTACTTCACGAAGTTAATTATTGGCAAATGTGGGAAAATGAAAATACTCAAGAATCTCAAGCGCGAATTGCCAATATTCAAGAATTTATCAATAGTCTTGGTGATTTTTCAAACATTACGGAATTTATGGAATATGTTGCATTGGTTGAAGCAAAAGATGATAAAAATTTACAAGATACAGTATGCGTAATGACTGTTCATGGTGCAAAAGGTTTAGAGTTTGATATGGTTTTTTTACCAGGTTTGGAAGATGGAATTTTTCCTAGTTCTCGATCAGTTCAAGAAAAAAATGGAGTTGAGGAAGAGCGAAGATTGATGTATGTTGCAATTACTCGAGCAAAAAAACATTTGATAATTTCATTTGCGAAAAGTCGATATCTTTTTGGTGATGTTGTAAACTCAATGCCTTCGCGATTTATCAGAGAATTACCCGAAAGCGAAATTGAATTTGAAGAGGTTAATTTTTCAAATAATTATTGGCAAAAAAATAACAATGATTTTGCCAAAGATTTTAGTGATAATGATTTTGAAGAACAAGAATTTAATACCAAAAAATATCCCGTAAAAAATAATTTTAAAACAAATAATTTTCAAAATAATTTTTCTTCATCATCAGTAAAATTCCAAACAAATTTTTCTAAAAAACCAGTTTTTAATTCTTCGCAATCTCTTGCTAATTCTATTTCAAATCAAGATGAATCGATGTTAAATAAAAGAGTTTTTCATCAAAAATTTGGTTATGGAAAAGTTATCAATGTTGATGGAAAAAAATTAGAAATTATTTTCGAAAAAGCTGGAACAAAAATTGTAATGAAGGATTTCATAACACAAAGTTAAAAAAAATTAAATTATCTTGATAATTATTTTATTATCATAGAATTTAATTTAATTACTTAAAATTAATGTTAATCAAATATTTTAAATTAAAGTTATATTAATTAAAATATTTTATAATTAATAAAAATCTTATTTACTATTAATAAAAATGCTCGAAACCTTCTATATTCATAACCTAAGAAAACCATTTAATCACCAAGATTTTGTTAAAAGATTTTGTCCAGAATTTAGTAAAAATACCAATGCAACTTTGGTTGTCAATGGAACCAAAAATCCAAGAACTCTTCCTAGTTCTGCATTGCTTAATTCTACTCATCTTAGATCTCCATTAGTGACATTTAGTGAATCATCTACATTCATTTCAGCATTTACAACTAATGCTTATTCAAGTGAATTTTTTCAACCAGATAATATTGAAAAAATTCCACGACATATTGATTCTAATGACATGACTTCTTTTTTATTTGAGAGTGCTCAAATTAAAAAAATTAATTCCTCAAAATTTACACCATCTAAAAAAACTTCTTGGCCAAAACTCACTCTCAAAGCTTTTAGTGATAAAATTGAAAGGGTTACAAAAAAAATAGGTCAAGAAATTTCCCCTCCAACTGTATATAATTGTCACATACCATTTACTAATATTTCTCATCCGAGTGATAATTCATTATTTGTTCATAATGAAGTTCATCTAAAAGTTGGATTTCATAATGTTAGATCGATCGCAATTCACAGTGCAGATCTTAATGATTTTGAAATAATCGCCAGAACTCTTCAATTACAATATTTAATTCAAACAAGTAGAAATGAAATTCTTGAAAAAATTGATCAAAAATCTAACCCAAATTTAGATTACTGTATTTTTGTAGAGATTTTTAAATTTAAGACTACTCTTCAAACTATTGCCCTATGCTATAGAATACAGAGATTAAATGAACTATTTCCCAATTACGCAGCTAATCAAATGATGCAAGCTTCTTTTGCTAGTAAAAAAATGAAAAATTCTGAATTTGATATTTTTAGTGAGAGCAATCAAAAAACTTGGATAGCCAATCAGCAAAAGAAAATTGAAAAACAAATTACTGAATTAGAAAATGAAATTAAAAGTTGGAGTGAAAAATTTTCATCAATATTGCCAATTGATAAAATTGAATTAATCAATTCTTTATTAAAAAAAATAACCGTTGCAGGATCGCTAGATGAAATAACAGATATTTATTTAAAAATTAATTTTGAAATAAATTCATTTTGTGATTCTGTTAAAGAAAAAGCCATAGGCAATTCAGATAATCCAATCACAAATACTATTATTTCTGAGTTAAGAAAAGAAGTTTTTATTGAAGAATTTGATCCATTAAATAAGGAAATAGAATATTTTAGGAGAGTTGATCTAGCTAGTATAATTGCTTCAAATCCTGATTTTAAAAAAATTTTTATACAATTCATTACTCATGAAAGTTCTAGGGTGGTAATTCCTTATATTTGTTTACTTATGATGAAAGATGAGCAAAGTAAAGCAAAATTATTTGAAGTGCTCAATAATCCTGATGTGATTTGTTATATGGGTTCAGAACCGAATTATAATATTATCAAGCAAATTATGTTAAGCGATATAAATTTTTACGATCTAAAAGAATTAATAGAAAATCAGAATTTTTATGATCATTTTGCAAGTTTTTTAATTAATACATATTATTTAGATTTTAAAGAATTTAAACATAATCAAATAATTAATGTTTTATTTGAAAAAAATAAATTTGAATTGATGATAAAATTATTTGAATCTAATAAAATTAATGTTGATGATATTAT
Organism: Rickettsia typhi; assembly: GCA_945878005.1. Classification (GTDB taxonomy): domain Bacteria; phylum Pseudomonadota; class Alphaproteobacteria; order Rickettsiales; family UBA1997; genus CAILUF01. The sequence continues at coordinate 45,107 of CAMCSJ010000001.1, forward strand.
AACGCAATTTAATTTACTTGACGATTCCAATAAGGAAAGATTTTTAAAAGAAGATATTCGAGATCAATGTATTATTATTGCGAATTTATCTTATGAAAAAAAAATTGACCAATCATTTCTTGAAAGAATTTTTTCCTCTTATTCAAAGCAAGATCTAGAACAGATTCTTAAGAAAATTATTCCAAATTCTGGAAGAGAGATAACAAAGCTTAAAGGTCTACTTTTTATTAAAGAATTGTTAAAAAATAATTTAATTGATCAATCACTTTTCTTTTCAACTATTAGTCAATGCAGTCCTTCAAATATAAATTTAATAGCTCTATATTCACTTAACAAAACAGATGAATCTTTTAAAGAAATAGTAAAATATTTATTGGAAAATATACTAATCGATGAAGCTTCTATTTTTGTAATTCCATTGGCAGAAAATTTTGACAGGGAAGCGTTTTTTTTAAATCTTAATGAGATTGTTTCTGGCTATAGAATGCAAGGCTGTCAATCTTTAATGCAATATTTGATAAAGACTAAGAATTATAAAATGTTGTATTATTTTTTAACAAATTCAAAAATCAAAACCTTAAGTAAAACAATAAATTTTGATGAATTGTTTATTAATGATGTTTTAGGTTCGGTTGAAGGAATAAATTCGTTAATATTGTTATTTAAAATTCATCGTGATCAAATTAATTTTGAAAATTTATCAATTGATCATGCTAAAAAATTAGCTTGTGTTTTGTTGAAAAGTAACAATTTTGATCTTTTAAAAATTTTACTTGATAAGAAAAAAATTGCCAATAGTGATGAGATAGAAGCTGGAACTACATTGCTTGATTATGCCTATTCAAATTTAAATATGGATATCATAAATTTTCTCAGAGAAAGAGATCGCGATATCCCTGAACAAGCCCAACCATTAATTATCAGAGCTGAACTAGGTGAGCCAAGTGAATTAATCCAATCAAGTATTGCTCATCAACAAAATCTCGATAGAATTATTGCTCAATATCGAGTAGAAAAACGTCCGGGTGAACATTATAAATATCCACTAGTAAATTTTATAAATATTGCTGAAGCTCAAATAGATGAGTTAATTAATGCCTTAAAATTTAACCCAAAAAAAATTGATTTATCAAGATTGCAAAATTTTCTAGATCATAATGCGAGGCTAAATGATATTGAAAATTTTAATATAAAATTAAAAGATTTTTTTATTAGACTTTCGCGAAGTGATATTGGAAATATTGAAGAAATTGATTTAGGTTATAACAAATTAGATATAGGCTTTATATCTGGTTTAATTGCAGATAATGATTGCAAAACAATGTTTGGTAAATTAAAAAAACTAAATCTTCAAGAAAGTTTATTTTTATTTTGTAAAAATACTGAGATTCATTACATTTATAAATTTTTCGATATGATAAAAGATAATATCGAAGAATTAGATCTTTCTTCGGGGACAATTTTTAGAAAAACAACATTTAAAATAACTGAAACTTTAACGGGGTTAAAAAACTGTAAAAAATTAAAAAAAATTAATCTTACCGATTTTAAATCAGAGGATTTAAGTTCTTTATCTAAAATTTTAGAAATGCCAAATCTTACAGAAATAATTTTCTCCCAACCTTCTTTTGGTAATTATGATGATATTGATCAGGATTTAGAGCAAATTTCTAGTAAATTAAAAGAGCATAGAAATCTTGAAAAATTAACCATTGCTTTACCAGATTTTAGGCACCGTGAAATTATGGCTGATAATTTAATATTTAATTATACCTTAAGAGAAATTACTACCGATAGTCCAGCTAGGGAATATGATAGAATAAATGTTAATTTGCAAAGAAATCAAATAATTTTTTTTAAAAGTAAAGAACTTTATGGTGAGGATCATGGATCATTATTGGGTAAAAATTTAAAAGACATGCAATTGAAATTAGTTGAAATTATTGTCGATGAAAAATTGATTAAAAGAATAATGGATGTAATTATTAAGGAATTATTGAAATCAAAAGAACCCAATGTTGATAATTTAATGCGAAGAATTAAAGATGAAAATTTAGAATTTACCGAGATTAACAAAAATAAACTTCAAGAAGTTTTTAGAAATATTTTTGTTAATAGCAAAAGAGTTAGACCCAAAGTTGATATCAGTCAATCTTCTGGATATAAAAGACTTAAGTTGGGATCTTCAGCGGAAATGGGAGGAATGGGAGGTGCTGGAGGAGCTGGAGATTAAACAATAGCTTTAAAACAAATTTTGGGATCAAATTATAGATTTAGTTTCTAAAATAAAATTTACTTATTAACTACTCTAAAGAAAATAAATAATATATTTATTATTATTTATTTAAATATATTATAAAATAATTAAATATAATCAAATAGTTTTTTAAGAATATATATGAAAATTTCTATCTAAATAAAGACTCTCCAAATAACTAGACAATAAATACCCCTTAATTATGCCTTATTTTAAAATAAATTAAGGAGAAATTTATATGCCAAAAGTAATTCTAAATTTAATAGAAATTCAAAAGCAAGAAATCATTAAAAGATTAAACGATAAAGGTGAGCGTAAATTTGATTTAACAAAAGAATTTAAAACAGAATTTATTTTTCAAAAAGCTAATTAAAATTTTCAATTTTTTTGCCAATTACTTGTTTGCCCAAAGATTGATTTACTTTCTGTAAAATCATTGGCTCAACCAAAGAAATCAACTCTTCCTTGGTAGTTTCTATTAAATTTCGATCTTTGGAATTTGCAATTAAGTCTTCTAGAATAGAAATTTTTTCAGCTATTTGATTTCGTAAAATTTTTGATATTTCTAAATTATTATTTTTTAAATCTTTTTTGATAATATTTAAATCATGATTTGCATCGACAATCAATTGGGCAAGTAATCGATTATTAATATCTGTTTGAGAATTTTCCAGCGAATTAATTAGCATCTTTTTGATTTGTTCATCGCTTAAAGAAAAGCTTGGTTTAATAGTAATTTTAACTTTAGATTTAGTAAATTTTTCTTCAGCACTAACCTTGAGAAGTCCATCAGCATCAAGTTCAAAGGTGATAATTACCCTAGCTATTCCTGCAATCATTGGAGGAATATTTTTAATTTCAAATTCACCAAGCGATCGACAATCTTTGGCAAATTCACCTTCACCTTGGACAATATGCAATTTCATCGCAGTTTGATTATCTGCATAAGTTGTAAATTCCTTAGTTTTGATAATTGGAATTGTCGAATTGCGATAAATTATTTTATCAACAATTCCGCCCATCATCTCAATTCCAAGTGATAAAGGATTAACATCAAGCAGTAAATTTTTTCTTGCTCCAGAGAGATTATAGGCTTGCCAACATGCACCAATTGCAACTACTCGATCAGGATCGATATTAGTTAAAATCTTATCACCAAATTGATTAACTAACATTTCTTTGATTAAGGGAATTCTAGTTGATCCACCAACTAAAATTATTCCATTTAATTGATTTATCTCTAAATCTAAATCTTCTAACAAGTTTAAACAAATATTAACTGTTTTAGTGATTTCCTCATTAATTAAATTAAAAAATTCTATTTGGGAAATTTTTAAATCATGTTCTTGATAATATTGATTAAAGCTTAGAGATTCTTTGGCTTGTCTTGGATTTTTAAATCCATAATTTTTTAAAATTAAATCAAAATCATCTCCTCCTAATTCATTATCTCCTGCAACTCCTAAAACTTTAAAAACTCCATTGGTAATTTTTAAAATCGAGACATCAAATGTTCCACCACCTAAATCATAAACTAAATATAGTCCTTGGCTATTATTATCTAAACCATAAGAAAGTGCTGAAGCAGTAGGTTCGCTGATTAATCTTACCACTTCTAATCCAGCTAATAAAGCCGATTGTTTGGTAGCATTTTTTGCTCCTTCGTCAAAATATGCAGGAACAGTAATCACTGCTTTATCAATTTTTTGTTGTAGATTTTCTTCGGCAATTTTTTTGAGATATTTTAAAATTTCCGCAGAAATTTCAACGATTGAAATATTTTTTTCACCAATTTTTAGTGAGATACTTTCTTGATTATCGCAATTTTGAGCTTGCGAAGGAAGATATTTTTTTTCAATAAAATGACGATCTTTAATATCGCTAAAGCTTTTACCCATCAATCTTTTAATTGAATTAATTAGATGGGAATTGTGATTTTGAAAATTAATTTGATTAGCAATTCCTAACACATTTCCCAAATCATCATATTCAACAATTGAAGGATGAATATTATTATTTTGTGAATCGCTAAATAATTTTACCTGATCATCTATTACTGCTCCAACCAATGAGTTAGTAGTTCCAAGGTCAATTCCAATAATAATATTATTATAATTTTTTTGAGAATTATCAATTGGTTCAGCTATTTGAATTAATGCCATATGAAGTTTAATTAAAGCAATTTTTGTTTTTTAATTTTCAAATCTTCAATTGCTTTTTTAAGATATTTTGCTTTGAGAAGATAATTAGCAGAAAGCTTGATTTGATTATCTTCATAAGCTCTTACAAAATCGATAATTAAATCATTTACGGTTTGTTTAATTTGGCGAATTAAATTTTCAATAATAGTTTTATTTTCGAGCGAAGAAATATGTTCTTGCAATTCTAAAATCTCAGCAAGCATTGATTTATCTGGTTTAATCGCAAAATTATCATTTATTAAATCAATTTTTTCTAATTGCAAAAGATGACATCCACGAAGAAAATCATCGCTTAAAATTTTATATCCTTCATTGATATCCATCGATTTTGATATTTGATCTAAATCGCTTGATGACGAATCGGGATGAAATTTAATTTGCAATTCCAAATATTTTTGTTCAAGCGAATTAACATCAATTGCAAATTTTTTCTCAATGTTAAATAATTTAAAAAAATTTTTCATACTTTAAAACTTTCTCCGCAACCACATCGACCTTTTTCGTTGGGATTAATAAAATCAAAGCCCGATGACAGTTCATCATTTTTAAAAATCATTTCACTGCCAATTAAAAACATCGATGCTTTGGGATCGATAAAAATTTTTATATTTTCATTTTTAGAGTTTTTACAAATTACCAAATCATCATATTTGGTAATATTTTTTTCAAAAATTGCATATTCAATTGTATAGCTTAAACCCGAACAACCACGAGTTTTAACATTAATACGAATTCCTTCGCATGATTCATTTCTATCCTTTAATAAATCAGTAATATTATCCGCAACGATTTGTGATATTGTTAAATAATTAACAACAGGATTAGATAAATCATAAGATGTTTTATTTTCTTTAATTGTATTTTGGTTATTATTTATAACTTCCATTGATTCTTAATTTTATTATTATGATATTTTATTATCAATAATTTTATGCTATTTTGTTATTCTTCAATTTTATTTTTAATTGAATCCTGTTTTAAAACTGAATCCTTATGATTTTCTTTGTAATCTTCAATCGCAGCCTTAATTGCTTCTTCGGCAAGGACCGAACAATGAATTTTTACGGGAGGAAGTGATAATTCTTCGGCAATTTGATGATTGGTAATTTTAAATGCATCTTCAAGATTTTTTCCTTTAACCCATTCACTAATTAGCGAACTTGAAGCAATTGCTGATCCACAACCAAAAGTTTTAAATTTTGCATCAATAATTGTGTTATCTTGTGGATTAACCTTGATTTGTAACTTCATGACATCGCCACAAGCTGGAGCTCCAACCAATCCCGTTCCAATATTTTCTTCATTTTTATTAAATGATCCGATATTTTTATTTTCTTCGTAATGTTCTAAAACTTTATTTGAATAAGCCATAATTTCTCCTTTTTGTTAAAATATTTTAATTTTTAAATTAATGTGTTTTCCATTTGATTGATTTTAAATCTATTCCTTCTTGCATCATCTCCCATAAAGGACTCATTTCTCTTAAGCGATTTACTTTTTCACCAATGAGCTTGATTGCAAAATCAATTTCTTCTTCGGTGGTAAATCTTCCAAAACCAAATCTTATCGAAGTATGAGCTAAATCTTCTTCAACTCCAATGGCATGTAAAACATAAGATGGTTCAAGTGATGCGGAAGTGCAAGCCGAACCAGATGACACAGCTAAATCTTTAATTGCCATGATCATTGATTCACCTTCAATTCCTGCAAATGATAAATTTAAATTTCCGCAATATCGATTAATCGAATCGCCATTGAGATAGATGTGAGAAAGTTTAGCAAGTTCTTGGTAAAATTTATCGCTAAGTTTTTTGATATGATCATGATCTTTTTTCATTTCATTTTTAGCAATTTCACTAGCTAATCCAAGTCCAATTGCTAAGCTAGTTGGAATAGTTCCGCAACGAATTCCTCTTTCTTGTCCTCCACCACTAAAAAGCGGTTTAATTCTTACGCGAGGTTTGCGTCTAATATAAATTGCACCAATTCCCTTAGGAGCATAAATTTTATGTCCCGAAATACTCATTAAATCAAGATTTAAATCATTAACATCTAACTCAATTTTACCAAATGCTTGAGCGCAATCACTGTGAAAAAAAACTCCCATTTTTCGACATAAATTTCCGATTTCTTTAAGAGGTTGAATAACTCCAATTTCATTGTTAACAGCCATTATTGAAACTAAACAAGTTTTATTGGTTATTGCTGATTCTAATTGATTAAGATCAATTATCCCATTTTTTTGAACAGGAAGAAATGTTGAAGTAAAACCTTCTTGCTCTAGATCACGAACTGAATTTATTACGCATTTATGTTCAGTTGCAACGGTAATGATATGATTTTTACCAGTATTTTTATAAAAATTTGCAACTCCTTTAATCGCAATATTGTTTGATTCAGTTGCACCCGAAGTGAAGAAAATTTCTTTAGGATCAGCATTAATCAATTGGGCAATTTGATTTCGAGCAATTTCAACTTTTTCTTCGGCAATCCATCCAAAACTATGAGTTCGCGAATGAGGATTTCCAAAATCTTCAATTAATGAATCACTAACTGCTTTCGCAACCCTTGGATCGACTGGAGTTGTTGATTGATAATCGAGATAAATTGGTAATTTAATAGTCATATTTTTTGTTAAATTTTTTTTGATAAAAATTATTCCAGACATTGATAAATTTATCAATATCAGATTTAGTTGTTTGGAAACCTAAGCTTATTCGAATAGTGCTATTTAAAAAATCAGATTCAAGACCTAAGGCTTTGGCAATTCTTGATTGATTAAGAGTTTTGGAAGAACAAGCTGATCCTGCACTTACACATATTTGGTGTAAATCAAAATTAATTAATTGAGTTTGTGAATCAACATTTCTTAGAGCAATTAAACTCGTATTAGCAAGTCTTGGAACATCTTCGCTAATTATTTTTAAATTATCATTAGCAATTTCTTTAAGTGATTTTTCTAAATAATTGCGAAGATTTGCAATTTTAGTAAATTCATTTAATCTTTGCGAAGCTAAATCACAAGCTTCTCCAAATCCAACGATCGATGCAACGCTCATGGTTCCAGCTCGTTTTCCAAATTGTTGTTTTCCACCATAAATTAACGGATTAATTTCTAAACCTTTTCTAACTAATAACGCACCAATTCCTTGAGGACCATAGATTTTATGAGCTGAAATACAAGCAAAATCAACATTAAGATCTTCCAAATCTACAGCAATTTTTCCAACTCCTTGAACGATATCGCAAAAAATTAATCCTAGATTTTGATGGGTAATTTTAGCAATTTCTTTGATATTTTGAATTGCTCCCGTTTCATTATTAGCAAGCATTGCACAGCTAAGAAAGTTTTTTTGATTAAATAATTTTTTTGATAAATCATCAAGATTAATTAAGCCATTTTCAAGGCAATTAAATTCACTAATTTTTTGGTTATTAGGTTTGCAATTATATATGCAGGAATGTTCAATTGATGAATAAAAAAGTTGATCAAATGAATTATTCATTAGAACTTGATTACAAGATTCGGTTGCTCCACTGGTAAAAATTACCTGATAATTATGTCCATTTACCAAATTTTTTAAACTTAATGAAGCTTTATTTATCAAGCTTTCAGCTTCAACTCCTAAATGATGAAACGCTGAATTATTGTAAGGTTTTTTGTAAATTTCGATCATCGAATTTAAAACTCGTAAATCAAGATTAGTCGTTGAATTGTAATCAAGAAAAATTGTCATAAATCTTGCAATGAAATGGAGTCAAGATAGTCATAAATTTTATTTTCTAGACCTTGCCAAAGGTGATGAGTTTTACATTTTGTCTTAGAAGATAGAGAATCACAAGCTTTGGAACTAGTTGTACAACGAGTCATTTTAATAGGTTCACCGATTGCTTTGATAATTGTTGCAATCGAAATTTCATGAGGATTTTTGTTGAGAAGATATCCCCCTTTAGGACCTTTAATCGATTGAACTAAATTTGATTTTTTTAGTTTTGCAAAAATTTGCTCAAGATAAAATAACGAAATATCTTGTTTTTTGGCAATTTGCGATAAGGTAATTGGGCTAGTATTTTTATGGGAAGCTAATTCTATAATTGCCATTACAGCATATCTTGCTTTTGCAGTTAAAATCATTTTTAAAAATATAAAAAATTAACTAAATATTTAAGATAATTTCTAAGAAATTAACATCTTAAATTTAATTTTTAGAAATAAACTAAACTTGCGAGATTTTAATTAACCAACTAAATTAGTCAACTATTAAATTTATGTTATCAGTGCTTGATTTTAAATAACTTAAATGTTAAAATTAAGTGAAAATTTTAGATAATTTACGGTAGCTTGCCTGATTTTATTGGTTTAAACATAGTTTGTGAAGTAATTTCTAAAAATAATTTTATCAATTTATTGTTAAAATATTTTCACTAAAATTTTAAAATAAACCAATCTTTAAAATGAAAAAATATCGTTGAGATATTTTGTTTAACAATTAACCATAGATGATTTATAAATAAAGATAAAATATTTATAAATCTTAAAAAATAACAAGAATAATTAACAATTAATATAAATCCAAATTTATTATTAACTATATTTTTCTTGTTTCTAGGGTTTTTCCCAAAAATATATGACAAACAAAAATAACGAAAATCCAAAAAATATTGAATCAGAAAATCACTTCGTTGACGAAGATTTTTCTAAATTATTTGAGGAATATGAAAAGGACACCCAACAATTAGTTGAAGGTGGAGTTGTAAAAGGTGTAGTAGTCGGAATTTCTGATAAAGGTGTTGCAGTTGATATCGGTGCTAAATCGGTTGGATTTATTGATATCATGGAATTTAAAAGAGATGGTGAAATTGAAGAAGGTGATGTGGTGGATGTTTTCCTTGAGCGTTTAGAAAATAAAAAAGGTGAATTAATCATTAGTCGTGATAATGCTAGAAGATTCAATAATTGGCATTTCCTAAAAAATTGTTTAGAAGATAAAACCATTATTGAAGGTAAAATTATTGGTCGAGTGAAAGGTGGATATGCTGTTGATATTAATGCAATAATTTGTTTTTTACCAAGAAGTCAAGTTGATACCATGCTTCTAGCTGATGATAGTTTTTTAATTAACAAGTTTGAAAAACTTCAAGTTCTAAAAATTGATGAAGTTCGCGGGAATATCGTAGTATCAAGAAGAGCAGTTCTTGAAAGCCAAAGAAATATCGAGAAAGATAAAGTTTTATCGACAATTAAAGTTGGAGATGCAATTGATGGTATTGTTAAAAACATTACTGATTACGGAGCATTCGTTGATTTCGGTAGTTTCGATGGTCTTCTTCATTTAACCGATATTTCTTGGTGCAGAATTAAGCATCCATCTGAAATGTTGAAAATTGGTCAAGAAGTAAAAGTTCAAGTTATCAAATATGATGAAGCTACTAAAAGAGTTTCACTAGGAATGAAACAGCTTCAACAAAACCCTTGGGAATCAATTGCTCAAAGATATAATGTTGGATCAACTCTTAAAGGAAAAGTTACCAACATCACTAGCTATGGAGCATTTGTAGAAATAGAGCAGGGCATTGAAGGTCTAGTGCATGTTTCGGAAATGAGCTGGTTAAAAAATAATTCTAGTCCAAATAAATTCATTAATGTTGGACAAGAAGTTGAAGTTATGGTTCTTGATGTTAATTCACAAAATCATCGTATTTCTCTAGGTATGAAGCAATGTGAGAAAAATCCATGGCAAGCATTTTCTGAAAAAAATAAAGTTGGAGATGTTGTTCAAGGAGTAATCAAAAACTTTACTGAATTCGGTTTATTCGTTGGATTTGATAGCGGAGTTGATGGATTAGTCCATGTCTCTGATATCTCAAATGATGGAATAAATGAAGAGGTTCAGAAAAAATTCAAAGCTGGGGAAAAAATTAACGTCATGGTTTTGGGTAGTAATTACGAGAAAGAACGAATTTCACTAGGCATTAGACAGCTTGATAATCCTAACTTCCAAGCTGAACTTGATAAGGTTGTTGAAGGAACAGTAGTTTCTTGTGCAATTATTGGCGTTAAAAAAGATTTCTTAGAAGTTGAGCTTGATTCAGGGCTTAAAGCTATAATCAAAAGATTAGATCTTTCTAAAAATAAGCAAGATCAAAAAACTGAAAAATATGAATCAGGAGATCGTCTTGAAGCCAAAGTGGTAATGTTTAATAAAATTAGTGGTAAATTACTTTTATCAATTAAAGATATGGAAATTGAAGAGCAAGAAGCTCATATTTATTCTGAAGCAACTAGCGGAACTACCATTGGTAATATCGCTGGAGATGTTTTAGAATCATTTAAAAATCAAGAAAAATAATTTATCATTATGAATTTTTCAGATAATTTAGCAGCATTAGTTTATTTTAAAAATAAAGTTCATAAGTGGAAAAACATCGCAGTTTTACTAGGTGTTTTTTCACTTTTACTTACTTTAAAATTGCTTTTTGGTATTGATCTTTCAAGCAATGTAATCGATGGAGATTATATTGCTTCAATTAAAATTGAAGGAGCAATTTTTAACGATGAATATCGTACTAAAATTCTCGAAGATCTTGCTAATGATAATAATGCCAAAGCTGTTATTGTAAATATTGACAGCCCAGGTGGTGAAATTGTTGGAAGCGAGATATTATACAATAATCTTAGAGCGATTAATCAAAAAAAACCAATCGCAGTTTTAATGTATTCCGCTGGAGCATCGGGAGCATATATGGCATCATTAGCAAGTGATTTTATTGTTGTTCATAATGGAACTCTTACGGGATCGATTGGTGTTCTTATGGAATCTCCTGAATTTACAGATCTTGCCAACAAGGTTGGAGTTAAATTTAATATTTACAAATCTTCTCC
>CAMCSJ010000002.1 GCA_945878005.1 Rickettsia typhi
TGTTGATTTATTTTCAACATTGTTAAAGGCAAAGTTATTAAGATTAAATGAATTTGATTGATTATTAGTGGAAAATCTACTTCCCAAAAATGCTTTATAATCACGATTATATTTATCGAAATAAACTGCATCATTAAGTTGAGGCGCAACATTATTGACGAAACTATCACCAAATATTGAGGCAGTAGTAATCGCTGAGGTGTTATCAAGCACATAACCATTTGCAAGTGAAGGAGTTGATCCCGACAAGGAAGATTGCGCGGTAAAATATTTTGGTCCAGCACTTTGAACTGCATTAAATAAATTTAATATTGAATTTCCATAAACTGAATTATAACTCTTACCATTTTCTGTTATGGTTTCAGATCCTGCTATTGATGGCCTATCTCCCGATTCAAATAAAATATCTCTAATTTGTTGAGGAGTTAATTGTGGCCAAGCTCCAAGTAATACTGCGGCTGCACCCGTCACTGAAGATTGGGCAAGTTCAAAATTTAGCTTAGCACTAGATGAATCACTAGGGTTACTTAAAAATTGACTCCCATCATAATTCGAATCACTTGTTTTTAAATATTTGTAGGATTCACCTTTATAGTTTGAGTTATAAGCTCCCATGCAGTATTTTAGATAACTTTGATTACAATTGCGATATTGACTTGTTCCAGTTAAATCGGCATTTTCTATATTTTTATCTCCATTAAGAGGAGCTACAAAAATTAAATTATTAATTGTGTTTTGTTGTGCTTCGGTTAATCGAGTAACATCCGCAAGAAAATCTACTTTGCTCAAAGCATATGTACCTGTAGGGGCAATCATGAGAACATTTCTTGCAGTTTGATTAAGAGTGCTACTTAATAAAGTTTTTGCTGAATGAGTACTGCCATCATAAGAATCAGTAACTATGTGATCATTAGGTTGTTGAGTTACATTATTTGAAGCTAAATGATTATAAATTTTAATATCAGGATCAGTAGTTATGCTTTTAATATTTTCAAATTCAAAATAAATTGATTGGTGACCCCAACTCGTTGGAGCTGACAAATCAACTGAATTAACTGAGGCAATACCATTACGAGATCCATCGGTTTCCTGATATCTATAAAAGACTTGAGCAATTTTTGCATCATAAGCAATTCCATGAGTATCAGTTAATGAATTACTATTTTGACCCTCCACCCCAGCAATAATATTGGCAGAATTAATTGCGTAATTCTCTCGAGCATTATTTTCGATAGAATCCTTGGTGGTAAAATAGGCGGGGTAATTATTTCCACTAACAGAAACTTTCCAATTCTTGAATTCATCTAAACCTAATATTTTGCTACCGGGACTTAAATTATCTGCATCAAATTGAGTTTTATACAAATTATCTGCAACTAAGTTATTTTTAAAATCTATGCCCGAAGCGTCTCTATGATAGATATTGGTTGATTCTGATTGAATATTTGCAATTCCTAATCCAATCACTACATTTTTACCACCCGTAGGCTTTATATTGAGATCTAAAGCAGCATATGCCTTATCGGCTTGTATTGATTTTAAAATTGGGTTTTTGTTATATTCAGCAGTTTGGTATTTATTAATCAGCGTATCTTTTTCACTAGAAGAATTGATATCTTTCCAGCCAACATTATTATTTGATGCCGTACTAGCACCACCTCCGCCACCACCTCCACCGCCAGATCCAGCAATTAAAAGTAATGCCATTAATGCGATTGCTCCTATCATATAGTTATGCAGTTATTAATAAAGTAATTGGTAAAAAATCTAAATCAAAAATAAAATTTTGATTATTAATTTGATTATTAGAAAGTGAGTTTAGCCCTAGAGTTTCTAGCATTCTTGAAAAACCTGAAAAAATATAATCAAGATTTATATTTGAATATTTTATAAAAAAATTAGCTAAATTCTTCATTTATTTAATAATAATAAAATTAAGATTTAATAAGATTAATTGATTACAAATAATTGTCAATGTTTATTTTTATTAAATTTATTATACAAAATGATTAAATATTGATTATACTCAATAAATCTTAAAAAAAATTTAAATAATCATAATAACTAAATAACACTAAAAATTAATATTTATTAACAAAATTTCTAAATAATAATATTAATTGTTGATTTTAATGGCAAAAAGCTTGAAAACAGGGAAATAAAGGGTTTTAAGATCATTTAAATTGATATTTTCAACTCTTTTTCGCTAAATTTATTAAAATTTAATTTTTTTATAATTTGAATTTAAGGCAAAATAATGTTAAATTATCTTACAATTAAACTAATCGTAATACTTATATTATCTTCAAATAACCACTAATTATCATAAATTTATCATTAAATATAAAAGATTAGCTAGTAAATTTTAAAAAATTGAAATCACAATTATTATCGCCTATTGAAAAGCATCGAGAATATATATTGAAGCTTCTGCAATATCCTTGCGAATATTTTTAGCTTCTTGATATTCTTTAGAATTATACCATTTTTTGGCATTATCGCTATTATCAAATTCTAAAATAACAACCCTATCATCAATAGGAGAACCTTCGATATGTTCGCGATTATTATTGCGGTATAAAAATTTACCGCCGTATTTTTTTACGATTTCAAAATTTTCTTTAGCATATTTTTCATATTGGTGACTATTTGTGATATTTTTTACAATTGCAAAAACAAGTACTGACATAAATTTGGGAATTATCATTGATGAATAAATGACCATAAAAAATTATGATCAAAAATAAGTTAAAATATTTTTTTAGCTTTGTAGGATTTAATTCAATTTTAATTTTTTAAATTAAAATTTAAACTTTAAAAGATAGCTCATTATTTTAGGTTATAATAAATGAACAAGAATATTAAATAAAATATCTACAAATTTCAAAAAAATAACTATCAATAAAAAAAGTTAATTACAAATATTTTTAATTACAACAATTAAATTTTATATTTTTAAACAAATTAAAACTTAAAATAAATTGGCGAGATTTTTGACGATAATTTTATTTAAAATTTATAGTTTTGGTAATGAAAAAAAGCTTTAGGAGTGAATTGGGGTTTTCCATTAAGAAGTTTACAATCTTAAATTTTTGCTAAAATACTTGCAAAACTCTCAATTAAAATGAAATTTTGATTTCTAAAATGAAATCGGACAAAGAAATATCGTTGCATCCGCTCATAATTAAAATTTTGCAAATTAAGTGCAATTTGTGAGAAGCCATTTTAAGGCAAAATTCCTCAATAAGTCGAATTTTTTATATGTTTTTACTGACTACTTAAGATTTGGTTAGTGGAATATAAAGTCAAGGCTTACAGATAGGGCATCAAGCATATTAGTGAGCTTGTGGAAATTTTTAGAGATGCGAGGTTTTAGGGTGATGTAGGGTAAGAGATTTTATGTTATTTTTTTAAATACTCTAGAAGTTTTTTTTAAATACTAGAAGTTAACATCCAGATATTTTTTTCGTGAATTTTAGCTCTTTGGATAAATAAATCAGCGCTTATTTCATCACCTTCACTTTGAGCTAATTTGATTGCTTCGCGCAGAATTTTGGCAATTAATTCGTGATCATTTAGTAAATCTTGAATCATATCCTTGCTGTGAAAATTTTTATTAGCATTGCGAAAATCGCTGAGTTTTTTGAAATGCTCAAAACTTCCTTCGACCTTTGAACCTAGGGCTCTGATTCGTTCGGCAATTTCATCGATCGCGGAGAATAAATCTTCATATTGAGTTTGAAATAATTCATGCAATGCTTTAAAATTTTCACCTACGACATTCCAGTGATAATTTTGAGTTTTGAGCATGAGGATATAGGAGTCTGCAAGAATTTTATCTAAAGCAACTAAAGTCTGATGATTTTTCATAAGAGTAATGATAAATTGTTAATAATAATCAAAAGTTGTTGGAAAATATTTAAAAAAAAATATTAGGTAATTGATAGTTTCTTTTTTAAATTTAAAACTTCAAAATTTATAGTAAATAAATTTTGTGATCTATGCTTCATTTGAATATATTGGTTAAATGCTGATCTAAGCTGTTTGGAAATTTAAGATTATGCCAAGATTATCCAAGATTATCCAAGATTATTTGGGGTTAGAAATTATTTAAGCTATTTTATTTAAGCCATTTGAAAATAATTTATAAAATTATAATTTATTTAAATCTTAAGATAAGCTCAAGGAAATCACTAATTTTATTATAATTTAGTCATATCCATTACAAATCGATAACGAACATCGCTTTTTAACATTCTTTGATAAGCTTGATCGACATAGCTTGGTGAGATAATTTCAATTTCGGGAGTGATTTCATGTTTGCCACAAAAATCAAGCATTTCTTGAGTTTGAGCAATTGATCCAATCACTGATCCTGCAAATTTTCTTCTCATCATGATTAATGGAAATGGGTTGATGGAGTAGGGTTTATCTGGTGCTCCAATTGCTACTAATGTTGCATCAAATTTTAATAAATTAAAATATTCCGCAAGATTAATTTCTGAAGATGAAACGGTATTAATAATTAAATCAAAATAACTTTGATATTTGGCAAAATTTTCTTGATTGGCGATAATGAAATCGGTTGCTTGCATTTTTAATGCATCGGTTTTTTTTCGATCAGAATGGCTGATGATGGTAACTTTTGCACCCATTGCAACTGCAATTTTTAAGCCCATATGACCAAGTCCTCCCATGCCAATAATTGCAACTTTTTGATCTTTTTTTACATTCCAATTTTTGAGTGGTGAATAGAGAGTAATTCCTGCACAAAGCAATGGAGCTGCTTTATCTAGTGGAATATTATTGGGAATTTTTAAAACATAATTTTCATCAACTACGATTACATCGCTATATCCACCATAGGTTGGAGTTTTTCCATCTTTTTCTAGGCTGTTATAGGTTAGATTATTGCCTTTTAAGCAGTAATTATCGAGTTCATTATGGCAATTTTCGCAAGTTCGACAGGAGTCGATAAAACATCCAACTCCAACATGATCGCCAATTTTATATTTAGAAACTTTGCTTCCAACTTCGCGAACAATTCCTGCAATTTCATGCCCTGGAACCATTGGATAAATTCCTGGAAACCATTCTGATTTAGCTTGATGAATATCGGAATGACAAATTCCACAAAATTTAATGTCGATTACTACATCATTTTCATTTGGTTTTCGGCGATTAAAACTAAAAGTAGTGAAATTTGTTTTAGATGATCTAACTGCGATTCCACGGGCTGGAATATGATTAGGTGATGAGAAGTTTTTTTGTTCTTGAGTCATTATTGATTTTTTTAATTGAAATTATTTTAAATTTAAATTCAAAAAAAATAGTTAACAATTCTTTTTTAAAATTTTATTTAATTGCAGAATTCAATTTTTAAAATTTTAAATTTTAGTGATTGGTGATTAGTGATTGGTAATTTTTAATTCTCTTTGCGGAAGTGGAATTTTGATATTATTTTCTTCAAGTTTTTTATAGATCAAATTCATGACATCGCTTTTAGCATTTGATCTTCCTTCGGTAATATCGTTAATCCAAAAATATAAAATAAATTTTATTTCGCTTTCTGCAAAATCGGTGATATAGCATTCAACTTCGGGATAAGTCATGCAACGAAAATATCCTTTAGCACAAGAAGAAATGATATTTTTAGCTTTTTCTAAATCACTTCCATAAGCAACGCTTACTTTAATTTCAATACGAGCACGGTTGTTAGAGTAAGTCCAATTGGTTACTTTATTGATAATAAATTCTTCATTTGGAATCATTAATTCTCGACCATCAGTGCATTCAACTAGAGTATATCTTCCACCAAAATGTTTGACAGTTCCGTAAATTGAGCCATTGTCAAGTTCAACAATATCACCAACTTCGACGGATTTTTCAAATAATAAAATTATTCCACTGATAAAATTTGAAGCAATTTTTTGTAAACCAAATCCAATCCCCACACCTACCGCACCTCCAATTACCGCAAGGGTTGTCATGTCAAATCCAAATGTCTTAAGAATGATTAACGCAACGATGCTATAAATTAAAATATCAATGAATTTGCTGATAATACTTTTGGTACTTGATTTGATGCTTTTATTGCTATCGATGTAAGATTTACTTTTGCGACTAATCAAGCTTGATAGCCAAAATACGATGATTAAAACAATAATTGCTTTGATTATGAGATATAATGAAATTCTAACCTTACCGATTTTGAAAGAAAGCTCATCGAGATAATGAATTACGGGATCTAAAACATCGAAAATATCTAAGATTAATGCAGGCATAAGAAATAATCCTACCGCATTAGCGATGAATGTACTATTGGCAGAAACTCGAATAAAACGCAGGAATAAAAATAATCCAATTAGTTTCATGGTGGTGGAAAATAATATTGCTTCGCGAAAAAATTGTTTATAAATCACAAAGCCAATAATGATGAAACATATTGAAATTGCTGGAAATAAAATCGGATAAAAATAGCGTTTGAAAACTCGAGTTATTTCATTGCTATTATTGGAAAAAGAGGTGATTTTGGGAATGATACTTTCTTTGATTAAGCTATAAAAAAAATAAGATGCAATGAAGCATAAAGCTAGCGAGAGAGATTGCCAATAAAGACTTGGACTAGTAAGAGTTTTTTCAATGCTATCAATAATTTTCATGAAAAAATTTTAGATTAAGATATTAAATTAAAGATTAATTAACAAAATTAAATTACCAAATTCAAGTTATTTTTCTAAATCAATTTTGCAAGAATGATTTAAATTTTTTATTTTTTTAGTTTTATTCTCCTTGTCCTGAAGAATATCCAGGAATATTATCAAAAAGATAAAGTCCTTCAAATTTAACAAAATCAAATTGATTTTCTTCAATTAAGCTAAGCATTGAAATAATTTCTTGGTGAGAAATTTTTAAATTACTATTGAAAATATCGCAACTATTTTTCCCAGTAATTCCTTTGCCAATAAAGCGTAAAATAGTCAATCCCTGATTGTAATTTGGCATCATATGTTGATCAATTAATGGCCAAAGCAGTAAGCCCATTGCACTAATCATTTTGATTTCAAATTTTTCACTTTCGAGAGTTTTTAATTTGCTAAGTAGGGAATCAAAATCACTTTGCCAATCGATAAATAAATCAAAGCCAATTAATGATTTTATAGAATCCTTAGAATTATTTAAAATATGTTGATTATTGTGATGATTTGTTAAAAGCTGTTGATTATTATTGTTTTTATTTAAATCTTCTTGATTGCTATAATTTGCTGATTTTAATTTTTGAGGTTCTTGACCAAAATTTTTTATGACCATTTCGCTAAATTCTTTAGTTCCAACCAGTTTTTTACTAAGATTTTCGTTGAAAATATCTGCGGTGTGAATTCCATCTTCGATGGTTTTATGAAGGGCATTGAAAATAAGATTAGCTTTTTGATATTGCTTGAGATGAACTAACATCATGATTGAAGCTTGGATTAATCCTGTTGGATTGGCAATATTTTTATTGGCAATATCGGGAGCCGATCCGTGAATCGCTTCAAACATCGCGTAATCTTTACCAATATTTGCTGATCCTGCTAGCCCAACTGAACCTGAAATTTCAGCAACAATATCAGAAATAATATCGCCATATAAATTTAAGGTAACGATTACATCAAACATTTCGGGACGAGTTGCAAGTTTTGCGCAAGCGATGTCAATGATATGATGATCAGTTTGAATTTGCGGATATTCCTTGGCAATTTCATTAAAAACTTTATGAAATAAACCATCGGTAATTTTCATAATATTATCTTTGGAAAAACAACTTACTTTTTTGCGATTATTGGCAATCGCATATTCAAAGGCATAGCGAATAATTTTTTCACAACCTTGACGAGTAATTAATTTTAAACATTGATAAGTTTGATTGGTTTGGCGATATTCAATTCCTGCGTAAAGATCTTCTTCATTTTCACGAATTATCACAACATCGAGATTAGGAAAATTGGTTTTTACAAAAGGAGACATCGCCATGACGGGACGAATATTGGCAAATAATCCAAGTTTTTTTCGCAAGGTAACATTTAAGCTTTTATATCCTCCACCTTGGGGAGTGGTAATTGGAGCTTTAAGCAAAACTCTAGTGTTGAATAGATCTTCCCAAGCGGATGGCATAAGTCCTGAACTAAAACCTTTTTCGTAAATTTTTTGACCAACTTCGATAATATTGAAATTCAAATTAGCCTTAGATGCTTGTAAAATTTTTAGGGTGCTATCCATAATTTCTGGACCGATCCCATCGCCATAAGCAATTGTAATTGAGTTTGTCATTTTTAACTGATAAAAATTAAATCTTGAAAAAATTTTATGAAATTTTATATTATCATAATTAACTTTCAATCTTTAATTTCTAGTATCAATGAACTATTTTGATTTCGTAAATTTTTTTGGTAAGATTGAGGAATATCGTTTAAAAAAAGCATCAAAAATTAATAAATTTTTAACAAAAATCAGCAATAATTTTTATCACAAAATTGAAAATATTTTAGATAGCTCAAATTATGTTTTGATATTTAATTTATCGATTATTTTAGCTGGAATTTTATTGAGATCAATTTCGCCATTTGAAAATCTGGAGTTAATTAGCCAAGAAAATGAATATTTGCTGAGTAATCAAAATTTTAATTTGATTGAATTTATAAATAATATCCTTGCAGGAATAATTGAAAAATATTCTGTGAATAAATTTTTTATTGCAGAGTTATTGGTAAATATTCAAGGAATATTTACGATGGTGATAATAAATAAATTGCTGAAAAATTCGATATTTGGTGAGAATAGAGTAGGGCGAAATCTGTTTATTTTAACGAGCTGTTTCATTTATTTTATTGGTTTTAATTTCACCAATCAAATAATGTTTAATTATAATAAGCATTATTTGATATCATTATATTTGATTTATTTCTCTTTGTTATTAACTAAATCATTTGAAAAAAAAACTATTTATTATTTTTTAACTATTAGTTTTTCAATTGCGATTATTTTAACAAAAATCCAAGGCATTTTCTTAATTTTAGGTGGAGAGTTTTTTATATTTTTCTATCGAGATAAAATAAAAAATTATCTATTGTTTTTTCTAAGATTATGTTGTTTTTTTTTGATAGTGATTGGTTGTTATTGCTTGATAAATAAGGGTTTAACCATTGATATATTTCATAATGAATTAAATCAATGGCAATTTTTTTCTAATAAATTCTTTACCAATAAAATCATTAATGAAATTTATAAAAATCAAAATTCACTAGTTTTTTTTGATGTTTTAAGTCGAGAAATTCAGTTAATTTTTTTATTAATTTTTTGTTATCACAAAATATTAAGATTGAAATTAGAGAATCATTCATTGAAAGATTTTTTAGAAAATAATTGGCAATTATCATTTTTCTGGATGATTTTTTTTTCATCCAGTTTGATGTTGTTTTTTGATAAAAATATTGATTATAAATCAATTGAAGTTTTTTGTTTGTTAAATTTTTCTACGATAATATTAATTTTTTTTGAAATATTATTTTCAAAGAAAATTAATTTTAAAAAACATGGAATTGTCCTAGGATTTATTGTTATATTAGCATTATCTGATCGTGAATTATTTTTTGAAATATTTTATTATTTACCCAATTTGTGGTTTATATTTTTTATTATTTTTTCTTTAAAATTTAGATCAAAAATTAGTGATAATACTCAATTAAATTTTATCGAGAAATTTTTTATTTTGAGAGATTATAAATCGCTAATCTTATTATTTTCTGCAATATTAATTTATTGCTTTATTGCCATTAAATTGGCTTTTTATTTCTCATTTCTATTTTCAATAATTGCGATATGTTGGATGATAGTTATGTTTAACAATATCAACCATAAAATTTTAAAAAATAATTATTTACATTTTTTTTTAGCAGTTTTTTTAGTAGTAAATTTTACATATTTCTTTGGTTTAATAATTGCTAATCTAAATATTTATGGCGAAAAAAATCGTAATTTTTTTACTCAACAACATCACTTTGTAAAACTTGATATAATCAATAAAATCAACGATATTAGTGATAAATCTGATGAGATTTTAATTATTTCATCGCCAAAAAATTCTTTAAAAGATATCGCTTTTTTTCTTACAAATAACAAAATTAGTTTTTTAGAATTACCTTCCAATTATTTTAATTTAAATTCATTTCAAAAGGTTTCTTTTGATAATTTTAAATTTATATTTGATGGCATTAAATTAACTAAATATAAAATTATTATTATTGAAAATAGTTCAATCTTGAATAAATATTATTGCTCAATATCCTATCTCGAAGAATTGAATAAATTAAAAGATTTTTCTAAGGCTTTTACCACTAATTATAATTTTTTTATTAGAATTAGCGTAAATTCATTAGCAAATAATGATATTAGTTTTTTTGACGCTCAGCAAGTAAATTCAAGTTCTAATTTAAATAATTTTTTAATTTATGATTACGAGATATATATCAGAAAATAATTTGGAAAAATTTAGAATTTTTCTTGGATCTAAATATTTTTTACTCTACTCCTGCGGTTTAATTTTGTTGTTTAGTATTTTTATTAATTCGGTAACCGATATAGGAAGTGATACGGGAATCTATCTTGATATTGGTGAAAAAATTGCTAAGGGAGGAAAATATTACGATCAAATTTTTGAAAGTAATTTACCCTATAATTTTTACATTTATGCATTGCAATATCGCATTTCTCAATTTACGGGAATTAATGTAATTATCCTTGCGGAAATTTTTATCTATTTGTTATTTTTTATTAGTTTTTTTGGAAGTTTAAGAATTTTAAAAAAAACTACTATTTACGATGATAAAATTTTTTCAAATTTATTTCTGGTTGTTTTTGCATTTGGTTTTTTTCTGCGTGTTCCTTCGATTTATCTCAATGAGATGGGAACTAAAACAACTTTCTTCATGCTGTTATTTTTTCCTTATTTAATTTATTCACTTGAATTAAAACAAGAATTAACAAGAAAGGATTTATTTTTTCGAGGAATATTAATGGGATTAATTCCATGTTTCAAACCTCAATATTTGATCATGGTAATTGGTATAGAATTATTTAAATTTTTTGAAAATAAAAATTTAAAATTTATTTTTCGTTTCGATCATTTGATTATGGGATTGGTAGGTTTATTGATGCTTGATTGGATGATATTTTTTGAAAAGGAATATTTCCAATTTATGGTTCCAATGTGGAAAAGAATATATTTGCCATATTCCGATCTAAAAATTCTTTTTGATAGAACATTTTATCTTCATTTTAATTCATTTAATGTAGTTGGAATTTTTATAGTTTTTTTATCAAGAGCAAAAAATATTTCATATAATTTAAAATTGATTACTGCGATTTTAATTTTTATGATAATAATGATTAATATAGAAGCTCTGATGTCTGCAGATCAAGTTTCAAATTTATATTTCATAATATTCTTTTTTTGTTTATTTGTTTTATTTGATGGATCTTTTATTAAACTTATCAATGTTTCCAATAATAAATTTATTACTTTATCGTTAATAATAATATCGATTTTTGATTATGAATCCGTTCATATTGTTATATTTGGCAAATTTTCTGTTATTTGGTTTTTTATCATAATAACGCCATTAGCTTTAATTTATTTTTTTAAAAGAAAACAAATAAATCTCAAAGAATTTTTAATCTTTAGTTTTTTATATTTATTTTATATATTAATAAATTATATTTTAATTAGGATAGGTAATGATTATTTAGTAATCACTCAAATTATTTTTTTTATATTGGTATGTTTTTTTAATGAAAAAAAAATTAACTTTAAGAGGTCAAATTTTTTTTCTACCCCAGCTATTTTATTCATTTTATCGACTATAATCATGATTATAGTAAATTCTCTTGATCCAATATTTTCAGTTTTTAAAGAAGATAATGATTTAGCTTCGCCTTTTAATTATTCTGATAAAATTCATTATTATGTAAAAAAATATGCACCAAATAAAAATGATCAAATAATGTTTTTTTCACAAAATAATATCAAATATCCGCTTTATAACTATCTCGAAAAAAATAGTAAAATTAAAAGTGCAACTAATTCTATTAATAACGATATTCATTTCAAAAAAAATGATCAATCTAAAAATTTAATTTCAGTTAACGATGATTATGAAATAAATTTTATTAACCAATATTTTTATCAACAAAATATTGATTCTTTTAAGGATGAAAGCTATAAATTAATCATAATTGACAATGATAAATTTTGTATTAATTCTCCAACTCATTTGTTATTTTTAAATCGAGTTTTTAAAAAATTATTGTTAGATAATTTTGAATATGTTGATACAATTTATGTCTTAAAAAATACAAGAGATAGAGATCAAATAAAAGAAATTAAAATTAACAATAACAGTGAAAAAATAATTAGTAAAAAAATGATTATTAATCAAATCGAAATATATGCGAGAAAAACTAAAAAAATTAAAAGTAAAAATTAAAAATATTTTGCAAATCTATCCGAGATTTATGATATTCTTGGCTGGATGTGTTAGTGCTCTAGCATTTGCGCCATTTAATTTTTTTATAATTTTATTCATTTCACTGCCAATATTTTATTTGATTATTGATAAAAATACTTCAAATAAAATTACTTTTTTTTACGGATTATTATTCGGATATGGATATTTTTTGGCTGGGATTTATTGGATTGCAATTTCACTGCTAGTTGATGTTGAAAAATTTGCTTGGTTAATTCCTTTTGCTTTAACAATAATTCCGAGTTTTTTAGCGCTTTATTTTGGTTTTTTGGCAATAGGTTTTAAATTTTTAGTAAAGAAATTTTCCTTAAAATTTGACTTTCAAAAAATATTAATTTTTGCAATTATCTGGGTAATATTTGAATCATTAAGATCAACGTTATTTAGTGGATTTGCTTGGAACCTGTTAGGTTATAGTTGGTTATTTTCTTTAGATTTTTCACAAAGTGCATCGCTTTTTGGAGTTTATTTTCTAAGCTTCATTGCTGTTATTACTTCCTTAAGTCCGATATTAATTTTTAATCATAAAAAACATAAAAGTAATAAAATTTTCTTATATTTATTTGCTATTTTTTTACTGGTAATTTTTTCATATGGAATTTTTGTTAATAAATATTTTCCTCAAACATATTCATCAAATGAAAAAATTCGCATTGTTCAAGCAAATATTAAGCAAGAAATAAAATGGCAAGAAATTGAAAGATATAATAATTTTTTAAAACATATCGAGCTTACTCGCTCAATGCCATTTGATGATATTAAAGCAGTAATCTGGTCAGAAACTTCTGTTCCATACATCATTGATAATGATCCAAAATTATTGAATTTGTTAAAACTTGCAGTTCCCAGTGATGGTGAATTAATTACGGGTGGATTAAGAGTTCAAAAAAATAGTGACAATAAAATTACTGGAGTTTTTAACAGTATTTTCATGATCAACTCCCAAGGAATTTTAGAAAGTTATGATAAGCATCATCTTGTTCCGTTTGGTGAATATGTTCCCTTTCAAAAAATGTTATCATTTTTATTTATCGATGAAGTTGTCGATAAAATTACTTCAGGTGGAGAAGGATTTTTGTCAGGAGATCATGTTAAAACTCTTCAAGCAAAATATTTTAGTTTTAATCCGTTAATTTGTTATGAGGTTATTTTTTCAAATGAAGTGATCAAAGAAAATCAAAATCCTGAGATGTTCATTAACATTACTAACGATGCATGGTTTGGAAATAGCTCTGGACCTTATCAGCATTTAGCAATGGCTCAGATGAGAGCAATCGAATATTCAACTCCGTTAATTCGAGTTGCAGGAACTGGTATTTCTGCTCTTATCGATATTCATGGCAATATTATCAGAAAAATTGATTTAAATGAAGCAGGAATTAGTGATGTTGAATTGTTAAAAACTAGTCAGGTGAGTTTTTATCGTAAATTTGGAAATATTCCTTTGATCATTATTTTTGTAGTGCTAAGCGGATTATTTTGCAATGTTTTTGAAGTAATATTTAAAAATATTAAATTAAAACTAAAACTATAATTTTAAATATAAATTATTTACTTTAGCTAAGTCTTACTGGTAAATGTTGGGAATTAAGATATTCTTTAGCATCTGTAATGGTAAATTCATTAAAATGAAAAATTGATGCAGCTAATACTGCAGATGCTCCAGCACGAAGTCCTTGAGCAAGATGTTCTAACTCTCCAACTCCTCCCGATGCAATTACGGGAATGTTAACATTATTACAAATTTTCGTGAGTAAATCTAAATCATAACCATTTTTGGTTCCATCTTGATTCATCGAGGTTAATAGAATTTCTCCAGCTCCAAATTCTTCAACTTGTTTTGCCCAAAGAAATGCATCAAGATCGGTTTCGTTTTTTCCACCGTGAGAATAGATACGATATTGACCTTGAGAATTTTTTTTAACATCGATTGCAACAACCACTGCTTGACTTCCAAATTTATTAGCTGAATCGGTAATTAATTGGGGATTTTTTATTGCACTGCTATTGATCGATATTTTATCAGCACCAGATTTTAGAAGAATTGAGAAGTCTTCAATGCTTTTAACTCCTCCTCCAACTGTAAATGGAATGAAGCAAACTTGTGCAACTTTTCTAACCATATTAATCATGATTTCGCGATTATCTTGAGATGCACAAATATCTAAAAAACATAATTCATCTGCTCCTTGAAGGACATAAGATTTAGCAAGCTCAACAGGATCTCCAGTTTCAATTAAATTTTCGAAATTTATTCCTTTTACAACCTGATTATTTTTAACATCAAGACATGGTATTAAACGATTTTTAAGCATAAGTGATTTTTGAGAATTGTGAAAATATTTTATTGCAATGATTAGAGCATTCTTTTTAAAACATCATTTTCTTTTTGATCAAAAAAACGGTGTTTAATTACTGCGCTAACATGAAGAGCGATAAGTCCAGCAAGGATAAAAGCTGATATCTCATGAATTTCTCCAAAAATTTTAGCAAGATCGATATTTTGTGATGTTAAATTTGGTAAAATTATTCCAAAAATTTTAACTTCAAAGCCATAAAAGTTTGACATTAAATAGCCCGAAAGTGGAACGATTAGCATTAAAAAATAAAAACCTAAATGAGCTAGAAAGGCAATTTTTTTTTCAAAATTTTTAATCGATTCGGGTAGGGCAGGTGGTTTATGATATAATCGATTGATAATTCTAGCAATCAGTAAAATTAATACCAAAACTCCTATAGATTTATGCAGTTCATAGATTGTATGACGATTAGTATTTTCATTGCTGATGAAATCAGTCATATAAATTCCAAAGCCGATCATGAAAATAATTAGAATTGCCATTATCCAGTGAAAAATTCTTGATAATAAATGATATTTCATAAAATTAATTAGATTAGTTTAAATTCACTAAAAGTTGATAGTAATAGCTAATAGTAAATAATTAAGGTTTAAGATAGTTGATATTTAGTAATTAAAATAATTATTATTTTTCAACTATATCGATTTATATTGAGCGTTTTTGCTCAACAATCTCATAACATTCTAGCATATCTTTTTCTTTAATATCTTCATAATTTTCAAAAGAAACTCCGCATTCAAAACCATGTTTCACTTCTTTAGCATCTTCTTTAAATCTTTTAAGAGTCTTTAAGATTCCATCATGAATTACCACATTATCGCGAAGAAGTCGAACCCGAGCATTTCTTTTAATTAATCCATCGATTACAAAAGATCCAGCAATTTTTCCAGCTCCCGAAACCTTGAAAACCTGTCTAATTTCTGCTTGTCCGAGATATTCTTCACTTTTTAAAGGAGTTAATAAACCAGATAAAAGTAATTTTAAATCATCAACCAAATTATAAATAATTGAATAATAACGAATGTCGATTTTTTTGTTATCAGCAATATTTTTTGCACCTAAATTTGCTCTAACATTAAATCCAATTATTAATGCACCTGATGCCATAGCAAGGCTAACATCACTTTCGGTTATCCCTCCCGTAGCGTAATGAATAATTTTAATTGCAACTTCTTGATTGCTGAGTTTGGTTATAGTTCCAATGATTGCTTCGACCGATCCATGAACATCACCT
This sequence comes from Rickettsia typhi, assembly GCA_945878005.1. GTDB lineage: Bacteria > Pseudomonadota > Alphaproteobacteria > Rickettsiales > UBA1997 > CAILUF01. Next base: position 16,155 of record CAMCSJ010000002.1, read on the forward strand.
TTAACGATAAGATTAAGATATTTTAATTTTCCTTTTCCTGAATCTTTAAAGATATCGCTAAGCGATCTTGCTGAATTTTTTAAAGCTTTATTTTCTTTATCTTTGCGAGATCGGTAAGAAATAATTTCTCGAGCTTGTCTTTCTTCGTCAACTTCTACAAATTTATCTCCAGCATTCGGAGCGCAATCTAATCCTAAAATTTCAACTGGAACTGATGGAGTTACGGTTGCAATATTTTTTCCAGTATCATCGGTCATTTTACGAATTTTACCGTAAGATGTTCCTGCAACAATTAAGTCCGAAATATCTAAAGTTCCTTTTTGAACGAGCACCGTAGCGATAACTCCTTTATTGGGATCAATTCTGGATTCAATAACTACTCCTAAAGATTTTCCGCGATATGGAGCTTTTAAATCGAGCATTTCAGCTTGTAATAAAATTGCTTCTTCAAGCTTATCGAGATTAGTTTTAGTTTTTGCAGAAACATTAACGAACATGACATCTCCTCCCATTTCCTCCGCAACAATTTGATGACTCAATAATTCATTTTTAACGATTTCGGGATTGCTTCCAGGTTTATCGATTTTATTTACTGCAACAATGATTGGAACATTTGCAGCTTTAGCATGATTGATTGCTTCGATGGTTTGTTCTTTTACTCCATCATCAGCTGCAACAACAAGAATTACGATATCGGTAATATTTGCTCCACGAGAACGCATTTCGGTAAATGCTTCATGTCCCGGAGTATCAAGGAAGGTAATGAATTTTCCATTTTTGGTTTGGATTCGAGATGCTCCGATATGTTGAGTAATTCCACCATGTTCTTTATCGACAACATTGGTTTGCCTTAGAGCATCAAGTAGCGAAGTTTTACCGTGATCAACGTGACCCATGATTGTTACAACAGGAGCACGAGGTCTGATATCGTCATGATCATAATTTTCTTCAATGAAATTTTCAATATCACCTTTGGAAACTCTTTTGGCAGTATGACCAAATTCGGAAATAATAATTTCTGCAGTATCGCAATCAATTGCTTGGTTGCTAGTAACTACCACTCCCATCGAAAATAGTTTTTTTACAACATCTCCAGCTTTTTCTGACATTCGATCAGATAGTTCGCTTACAGTGATAAGATCTGGTAGAATTACTTCACGAGAGATTTTTTTATAATCTTTTTGGTTATTTTTATCATTTTCAAATTTATTTTTAAAACGAGGTTTTCTTCTACGATTTGATGAACCTTCGATTGCTTCTTCATTATCGGAATCGATTATGTAAGTAAGACGTCGAGTATTGATTTTTTCATCCTTTGAGGTTTGGCGATTTTTTGAAGCATTCGCTTCCTCTTCGTTAAAGCTTCGAGGATTGTGAATATTCTTTTTTAATTTTTTGCGATCTTTTTCAATTTGTTCTTTTTGTAATTTTTCCTTAACCAATTTTTCACCTTCAAGTTTTTTTCGCTCTTGAACAATTTTTTCTCTTTCTTCCTTTTGCTGATTAGATACAGCTAAGCTTTGCTTAATTTTATTTCGAACATCAAAACTATCGGGATTGTAAGAATTTGGTTTGTAGTTTTGCGATTGAATCCTTGGTGAATTATTTTCGATATTGGATTTAACATTTTCTTCCTTTGGAAAATTTGGCGATGTTTCTTGAGTATTTTTTATTAAATTGTGATTGATGTGATGTTCAGTATTTTCATCAATTTCTTTTATGTTTTGGTGATTTTCTTCTTGGATATTTTTAGGATTTTTTTTAAAAAATTCTCTGTCATTATCTTTATTGGAAGGATTATTTGATACTTTTATTTTTGACAAAACATCGTGAGTTTTATAATCATCAGATTTGTTATTTTTAGAAAAAGAAATTGCTTTAAATCTTGCTTCTAACTCGTTTTTATTAAGTCCAGTTTGATTGAAATTATTAGCTCCATTTTCTTTTTTTCGACCTTTGATGGTTACGTGAACTGCAGAGCTATGATGCTTGTTATCTTTATTGACTGGATTGGTTTGACTTTTCTTTCCAAGATCGGTTGAACCAGCTGAAGACGGAATTTTAAGGGTTAATTTTGATCGGGTGTTGCTTGTATTATTGTCAGTCATTTGATAAAATAAATTTATACATTAAGATTTAAAATTATCATTCTTGCTAAAGAATTGCGATAAATTTTTATTGTTTGTAAATAATTTACAAATTTGTTAATTTCTCTAATTTGTGAATTTTTAAAAAAGCTTTTAATTAAATAATTATCAACAATTAATAGTTAACAATTATTAGCAAGATATATAAATCCTGCTAAAATTAACTAGTTTTTTGTAAATATTCTTCAGCTCTTCGCCTAATTTCTTTAGCAATATCTTCATCAAAACCTTCAATTGAAGATATTTCCGAAAGTTCTGCTTGAGTAATTGACTCTAGTGTTAAGAAACCTTCAGAAGCAAGTAAGTTTGCAATCATATCTTCAACATCTAAAGTTTCAATAAATAGTTTTGAAGCTTGATTAAATTCAGTTGAACGTCTTGCTGATTCTTGATCTTCAGTCATAACATCAATTTTATGATTAACTAATCTGGATGCAAGTTTAACATTTTGTCCACCCCTTCCAATTGCAAGACTAAGTTGATCCTCAGGAACAACAACTTCAATTAAGTTATTTTCTTCATCAACCACTACTTTACTAATTTTAGCAGGAGTTAAAGAGCTGATAACTAATTCAGCAACATTTGGAGAATATTTGATGATGTCAATTTTTTCGCCTCTTAATTCTGAACTTACCGATTGAACTCTACTACCTCTGATACCAATAAATGAACCAATAATATCAATATCATCACGACGTGAATAAATCGCAATTTTAGCACGAGATCCAGGATCGCGTGCAACTGCTTTTACTTCAATATTTCCTTCATATAATTCAGGAACTTCTTGTTCAAATAATTTTACTAAAAATTGTGGATGAGTTCTTGATAGAAAAATTTGTGCACCAAATGCTTCTTGACGAACATCTTCAATATAACAGCGAATTCTATCACCAACTCGAAAAGATTCCCTAGGAATTAATCCACTTTCGTGAATTACTGCTTCAAAACCATCAACTTCCATAACGATATTTTTTAATCCAACTTTTTTAACAGATGCACTAACGATATCGCCAATGCGATCTTTAAATAAATTAAATTCTTTATTTTTTTCTGCTTCCTTAACTTTGCGAATTATTTCATTTCGAGCAACTTGCGCAACAATGCGATTAAGATCGATCGGAGGAAGTTCTTGAACTACGATATCTCCAATTTCAGCTTCGCTATTTTCTTTTTTAGCATGTTTTAAATCGATATGAGTTCTGATATCGAAATCTTCAGTATCATTTGCAACAATTTGCAATTTGTTATAAAGTTTTATTTGCCCAGATTTGCGATCAATTTTACAATCAATATCCAAATGATGACCATATTTTTTCTTAGCAGCAAGTTTAATACCTTCTTCCATCGCTTCAATTACTTCTTGTGGAGATATACCTTTCTCGTGAGCAATATTTTCAGCTACAAGAAGGATTTCTTTATTGCCCATGATTGTTAAATTACTAGCCATAAATTTGTTAGTTTTAATTAAGATTTTATTAAAAAATGCTTGCAATTGTTGATTTTAACTCAAGATTAACAATAATTAGTTAAAGTTAATTTTATCTTTAGATATTGTTTTTTTAAAATTTTAAAATTAAAAATGGATATAGTTTCAAGATAAGAATCAACTAAAATTCAGCATTAAATCAGCATTAATGCCAGATATTAAAACTTAAAAATATTAAATCAACAAATTAAATAAATTTATTTAATGCATTGATAATCCTTGATCTAAAGAGTTTGATTTTCTTGAAGAGAAGTTTTATAAGGTGTTAGCTGGGGTTTTGCCAAGCTTTTTGCCAAGGGTTTTGCCAAGGGTTTTGTAAAGGATTTTAAGAAGGATTTTAAGAAGGTTTTTGCTAAAAAAGCTAGAAATTATTGTTATTTTTAAGGCTGAAAGTCTTTTATTATTTAAAAAATAATGTGACTTAAGATTTTAATTATCCTCGTAAAGTTGCGTTACAATTTGAGTTTAAATTGGAAATAATTTTTTTACAAATCTCTTCAATCTCTTCTCCCAAGAGAGTTTTAGAGTCTTGAATTTTAACGTTAAGTGCTACGGATTTTTTATCATCACCAATATTTTCATTGGTAAAAATATCAAAAATATTTACTTCCTTGATGAGATTTTTATCAACATTTGCAATTGTCTTTTGAAGTTTTTCAACTGCTAAATCCTTATCAACTACCACTGCAAAATCTCGCTCAACAATTGGAAAATCATTGGCAATATAAGCTTTAAAATTATTATTTCTTTTGGAAATTAATTGATCATCAATAAAAATTTCAAAGAAATTTAGGCGATTTTTTAAATTAAATTCCTGATTAATTAAAGGATGAATTTCTCCAAAATTGGCAATCAAATTCTTCCCTAATTTAAATGAAGCTTGGCGATGAGGATGAAGATATCTAATAGAATTATCATAACTAATTTCAAGACTTGAAAACTTGATATTTAAGGCTGAAAGCGTATTGATCAAATCTTGTTTAATATCAAAAACATCGAAATCTCTTTGATCGTGATAATGGTTATTTTCGCAATTTTTTCCTGCTCTTAATGCTCCAATTGAAATTTGCTGTTGGTGATTATTTTTAAAAATATTACCAATTTCAAAAAGTGATAAATTATTAAAATTGCGTAAAGAATTTTTTTTATAACAATTTATTAAACCAATTGCTAGAGTAGGGCGAAGATAGTTCATCTCAACGGAAACTGGATTTTTTAAAAGTAAATTTTCATCACGATCGCAAAATAATTCAACAGTTTTATCTTCAATAAATGTCCAATTTATGGTTTCAATTAATCCTTTATCAATAAGTTTACTTCGAACTTTATTCAAATAAAAATTTAAATTAACAGAATTATTGAAAGTTATTTTATTTGATGAGTTATTGTTAATTTCATTATTTTTAATTACTTTTGATTTATTATTGTTATTTTCAATTGTGTGATAATTATAACTACTAGGAAGTGGTTTTTTTAAAATATGTTCAAATCCATAAATTCTGATAAGTTCTTCAACAATATCAACGCTGATAGTGATATCATTACGATATGATGGAACTGTAAGTCTCAATAGATTATTTAATTCTTCGACTTTAAATCCTAATTTCATTAAAATATCTATGGCAATTTTTTTATCAATCTCAATGCCAATTAATTTTTTAACTAATGAAATATCAAAATCGATAATTTTTTCAGTTAAAATTTCTTCAAAATTACTTGGAATTTTTTTAATATTGCTAATTTGTGAATTATTATTTCCACAAATTTCCATGATCATTTTAGTTGCAAGATCAATAGCAAATTCGCAATTATGTGGATCACTTCCTCTTTCGAAACGATGACGAGATTCGCTAAGAATATTTAATTTTCTTCCTCCAAAGGCAATTACGCTTGAATTAAAATTTCCAGCTTCAAGTAATATTTCAGTAGTATCGATACTACATCCACTTGATTTTGCACCAATTATTCCAGCAATGCTAAGAATTTTTTCTTCATCACTAATGGTTAAAATATTATCATCAATAAGATAATTTTGATTTTTTAATGAAGTAAATTCGGGCTTGGTTGATGATAAATCTATCGTGATATTTCCCTTGATATTTGAACTATCGTAGCAATGAAGTGGTTGTGATGTTAAATGCATAACATAATTTCCAATGTCAATAATTGCATTGATAGAATTGATGTCAATTGCAGTTAATTTTTCTTTAAGCCATTGCGGAGATTCAATATTTTTAATATTTTTTATATGGCGATAAACTATTAATTTACAAGCATCAGGAGCTTTATTGGTGATATTGAGATTAAATTCAAAATTGTTTTTTAAATTAATTTTTTCAAAATTTTTAAGTTTGCCAATTCCACAAGCACTGAGATCTCGAGCAATTCCATAAACTCCTAAACAATCTGCACGATTAGGTGTTGCATATATTTCAATGATTGCATCATTGCGTAAAAATACATCGCTAATTTTAGTTTTAATTGGAAATTTATCATCAATTTCAATAATTCCTTCATCTTCATCATTGATTAATAATTCGCTAGATGAGCAAAGCATTCCATTGCTTTCAACTCCAGCGATTTTGGCTTTTTTGATAACCATTTGGTTTTTGGGAATTACCGAATTGATTTTAGCGTAAGCTACTTTAATTCCTTGACGAGCATTGCTTGCTCCACAAACAATTTGAAGTAAAGGAAGATTTTCATCAACGCAAACTTGGCAAACCTTTAGTTTAGTTGAATTTTCATGATTTTTGCATTCAACAATTTTGGCAACGCTAAACTCTGAAAGAATTTGTGATTGATCAATTACTGATTCAACTTCTAGACCAATTGAAGTAAGTTTCTGGCAAATTTCTTGAAGCGAAGAGTTAGTCTCAAGGTAGTTTTTTAAACTAGAAAGTGTAAATTTCATAAAATCTAAACGTTAAAAAGCATTTTTAAATTAACAATATCATCTAAGTTATTTTTAAAATTGGCAAGCTTTTTTAAAGATATATTTAGCAATAAAACTTAAAGATATTTAGCAATAAAAGTTAATTTTTATTGATTATCAACAATGAACCTTATCTTTAAGGATTTGATTTGAATAATTTTAGTGGATTCTTTCAAAATTTTTAATTGAATTATCAATGATTTTATGATGATCTTCATTATTCATTTTTGAGCTATCCTGAAGTTGAGAAAGTGCACTATAGAGAATTTTAGTTTTAATTTGACGAATGGTTGATTCTTCTTCGTTTTTTATTCTTTGCGAAGCAAGTGCAGTCATTCTGGCAATTTCTTGATTAAGAATTTCTTGAGCATTTTGAAGTAAAACCTTTGCTTCATTATCAGCATCGGTAATTAATTTTTTAGCATTTTCAATTGCATTTTCGTGAATTTCCTTTGCATTGGCAAGAATTTTTTCAGCCTCAGCACGAGCTTCTTTTGCAAATAAAATATCTTGAGCAATCTCTTTGCTTTTATTATCAAGAGCTTTAGCGATATTTGGAGCAAATTTCTTTAGAATAATTGCTACAAATGAAAAAAAGGCAATAGCAAGCCAAAATTTTTCGTTTAACATAAGTTTAATTTAAAATTTTTGATTTAATATTTTTTGCAATTTTATTAATAATTTCATCGCTATTTTTTTGCGATTCAATTACTAAATTTTGCAATTGTTTACGAGATTTTTTACTGTTTTCATCAATAGATTTTTTTAAATTGGATATAGCTTCTTGGCGATTAGAATTAATTTTTTGAAGGGTAGATTCAATTTTTTGTTGATAATTAATTTGAGATTCTTGGTTATTTTGATGAATAGCAGTTTTCAATTTGTTGATTTCATCGTTTAAGTTGCTTGTCGCAGAAAGATCGCTATTAATTATTTTTTTTCGATTGTTCAAAATAAGCTGTATTCTTGGAGTTATGATAAAATAAACATTTAAGAATAAGATTAAAAAACACAAGCCAAACCAAAATATTTGTGAAGGATATGTTGAGAAATCAAACTGAGGCATAGAATCACTGAATTAATTGTTATTATTTAATTAAATTTAATATAAAATATTTTAATATAAGGCTTTTACTTACGAGATGTTATTTTAAACTTTAACTATTGATTATTAACGAATTTTAACATTAGTTATTATTCGTTAATAAATCAATAATTCTTAAATTATTTTGGCAAATTACTTGGCAAAAAGTACTAGAAATGCAAGTAATACTGCAAATATTCCCATTGCTTCAGCTAGTCCAACAGCGATATAAATATATTTTTCAATTTTTGGAGCAGCAGATGGATTTCTCGCAATGCTGTTAAAAAAAGAACCAAAAATATTGCCAATTGCAATTGCAGCTCCTGCCATGGCGATTGATAATAAACCAACACCGATAAATTTTAAAGCGATCATTTCCATAATATAAAAAATAAAAAGTTAATAAAGTTATAATTCTCATTTACCCCATAGAATCGGGAAGTATTTAGAAAAAATTTACATTCTAACTAAACACAATTAACAGAAATGAGACTGTTAAATTCTTATATTTCAATAAACAATTTATTGTCAAAAAACAGTTATGCAAATTAATTAATTAAAAAATCTTTTAATGAGCTTTCATTGTTTCACTTAGATACGCACAAACTAAAATTGCAAATATATAAGCTTGTAAAACTGCAACAAACAATTCAAATCCCGTCATTATAATGCTAAAGGCAAAAGGCAATATTGCAAAAATTCCACCAAGGGAAATAATAAATCCTGCAATTACTTTTAATAAAACATGTCCTGCAACCATATTTGCAAAAAGACGAACTGAAAGAGTAATAGGACGAATTAAAAATGAAAATAATTCAATTAAAAAAATAAGTGGAGACATCCACCACGGAACTCCACTAGGAAGAAACATGTGAATAAATCCACTAAGTTTGTTGCGATAAATTGCATAAATTGTGATAATCAAAAAACATAAAATTGCAATTGATAGAGTTACTGCTACTTGACTAGTTGAAGTAAAGCCGTAAGGAGTCATCCCTAGAAAATTACAAATTAAAATAAAAGTAAATAAACTAAAAATTAATGGAAAAAATTTTTGCCCTTCATCGCCAATACTTCCTTTTATTAAATCATTAATGAAGTTGAAAAGAATTTCTGCGATTGTTTGAATTCTTGATGGAATTAATGATTTTTTGCGAGTTGAAAAAATCATAAATGCAATGATTAAAAAAGTAGCAATAACCATGTAGAGAGCTGAATTGGTAAAGCTAAGATCATATTTTCCAATTTTGATATCAATGATTTTTTTTACTTCAAATTGAGTTAATGGAGAATGTTCTTCATGGGAATTTGAATCATTATGGTCATTAACATTTTGTAATTGAGAATCTTCTAAATTTTCTGAATTAGTTGAATTATGGGAATTAAGTGCATTTTTATTGTGATCATTATCACCAAAATTATTTTCTAAATCTTTTTCTTCAAAAACTTTTTTTGACATATTTAAATAAAATTAATAGACAGCAAGCCTTTAATATCAAGACTTTAATTCTAAATTGATTAATTGTTATGAATTTATTTAATAAATGAATTACTTTCTTTTTAAAAACTAGAAATCTAATAGCATTTACTCAAAACCAAAAAAATTTTAAACTAAGCAAGTTTTTAAATCAAGCAGGTTTAAAATAAAAATTATAAGTTTTTAATGATAGTTTAACAAACTTAGATCTTCTAAGATTAGATCATCTAGTTTAAGTAGATTTTATCTTTAAATTAAATTTCACTTGATTGATTAAATAATAAATGAAAATTTTAATTGAGAAATTTAAGATAAATTATTAAATCACTTTAGGTTAAACATCGAATGTTAATAATTTTTCTTTGAAAAAATAGAAATAACATTTAACTTGAGTGCAATGTTAAAAAATATTTTATTGTTAAAAAATGTTAAATTGTCAAATTTTTAAAATTGCAAAAATAGCGATTTTTGTTAATAAAATTAGATTTTTAAAATTTTTAATTATTGTTAATTTAATTAACTTTTTTTCATTATTAAATTATGCTCATGGTCAAGAATTATTAGCAAATTTTCATGATTGGCATTTATATAAATCAAAAAAAGGAAATCAAGAAATATGCTATTTAGCATCTACTCCTATCAAGCGTCAAGGCAATTATCTTAAAAGAGGTGAGCCTTATTTTTTGGTAACGGAAATAAAAAATGATGCTGATGAAATTCAAGTTTCATCGGGATTTATTTTTAAAGAATCTAGCAATATTGAATTATCATTTGGAGGAAAAAAATTTAATCTTTTTGCTTTCAAAACTTCGGCTTGGGCTCAAAATAAAAATGACGATATTGAAATTATCAAAGAAATGCAAAAAAATGCTGATATGATTATTACTTCAATTGCCCATGATGGTAAAATTGCTATTGACACTTATTCCTTAATTGGCTTTGTTGATGGTTATAAAAAATTAAAACAATTATGTAATTTAATTGATAAAAATAAATTATAGTTAAAAATGATCAGAGAAATTATAAATAATTATATCATAAATAACCAAGTTTTAATCCTAATCCTATCGATCTTTGCATGCGTTCTATTTGCGATAATTATTATCCGCATAACCCTTAATTTCCTTATTAATCAGGCATATCAAAAATATAAAGCATTGAAGAATATTTTACCCAAAAATATTTTACCAAAAACTAAAAAATTTTTAAAAGAAGATGAAGAATTACTTCGTCATAAAAATAAAATTCCTAAATCAAATTCCCAAATCAAAGCTGAAATTAGAAATGCTCAAAAGGATGAAAATGAACCTTTATATGAAATTATCCAAAGACCAAAAGAGCAAGATTTGGAACAAGTTGAGATTGTCGATATCATTAAACCAATTGGTTTCTGGACTTCTATGATTCTTGGGCAAAAATTAACCTACTTAATTCAATCTGCACAAATGCTTAATAAAAAAGATAGTAAAGGATTTTGGGTTAGTATGGTAGAAGCTAAGGATCGTGTTGCTGGAAAACAGCATTCGCGAGGTCGTTAATATCGCATTCTAAATTTCATATTTATGAAATGAATTTAATTAATAAAATTTATGCAGGAACAAATTACAAAACTTAACACCAAGATTAATCATTTTTTAAGAAAAAATTATATTGATATTAATCGCGTTGAGATTGAAGAAGTTGTTTCTGATATCGATAATTTTATTTCAATTGTTCAAGCTCAAAATCAACTTAGATCAGATATTTCAAAAATTTTTTGTGAAACATTATTTGGAGAAAATAAAGTAAATATTGTTCACGTAATTGCTAAATTTGGATCAATTGAGCAATTAACTAAAGTTGTTGAAATTGCTGGAGTTGGAATTGTAAACATGTTTGATAATAACTGGTTTTCACCACTTCACTATAGTGCAATAAATGGTCGAGATGAGTTGGTAAAAGGTTTAATAAATTTTGAAGCTGATCGCCATGCACTTACCTCTCCCGAAACTAGAAAATGGCATAGTATTCATTTTGCTTGTCGATATGGACATTTAAAAATTGTCAAAATTTTAATCGATCTTGAAATTAATATCGAAATTAGAACTGGATTTGGATTAACCCCATTGCATGTTGCATGCGAATTTGGTAAATTCGAGATCGTAAAATATTTACTTTCACTTGGTGCACAAAAAGATCCGATTACCATTGACGAAAATCAAAATATGACTCCATTACATTATGCAGTTGTTGGAAATTTTTTGGGATTAACCGAATTGCTTTTAATCTCTGGTGCTGATAAAAATAAATGCGATATTAAAGGTTATAGTTCAGTCGATATTGCTTCAAAAAATAATCTCATTGAAATGGTTAAATTATTTTTAAGATGGGGAGTAAAAAATATCGAATCTCCTCTACAAATTGCTACCTCTCTCAACCATAATGAAATTAAAGAAATTATCCAAAAATATCTTAATGCCAAAAAATGCTTATTTGACAAAAATAGTTTAAAAAAATTAACTCCCGAATTAATTGAAATGATGGGAAAATTTAATGGCGTAAATCTTTTTCAGCCAATGGTTAAAATTTTTGGCAATGTTGAATTTAATGCTTTTGGGATTTTTAATTTAACCAATATCGTTGGATTTTTTTCTAAAAGAGAAATTGATTTTGTGCAATTTGTTGAAGATCACGAAATTATCGAATTATGCGAAGCACTTGATAGAGTTAAGGAAATTCTTGTTAATGGTCACGGCGAATTAATAAAAATAAGTTTAGAGAATATTTAACAAATATCATCAATATTTGTTAAATATAATTATCTTTCAATAGCTTTAAGCATTTTTTTTATAACTTCGGCTAATCCAAAAAATATCGCTTCGCCAATTAAAAAATGACCAATATTTAATTCAACAATTTCAGTTATTTTAGCAATTTTTTTAGCAGTTTGATAATTTAATCCATGACCTGCATGGCATTCTAACCCTAGAGAATCCCCATATTTAACTGCTTCTTTAATTTTTAAAAATTCTCTTTCTTGATCCTTATTAGCTTTTAAACAAAATTCTCCCGTGTGAATTTCGATGATATCAGCATTAATTTTTTTTGCACAATCAATTTGCTTTAAATCAGCATCAATAAAAAGCGAAACTCGAATTTTTTTCTTATGAAGTTCGTTAATCATTTTCGTTAATTTCACTTGATGTTTAACAATATCCAATCCACCTTCAGTGGTGATTTCTTGCCTTTTTTCAGGAACAATACAAACTGCATTTGGCTTAGTCTTCAAAGCTATTTTGAGCATTTCATCAGTTGGAGCAATTTCTAGATTGATTGGTAATTTTATAGATTTTTTAAGTTTGATTAAATCAAGATCGCGAATATGTCTGCGATCTTCTCGTAAGTGAATAGTAATTCCATTTGCTCCTGACTTTTGTGCTAAAATCGCTCCTGCCACAGGACAAGGATGAGATTGACCTCGAGCATTACGAATCGTTGCAATATGATCAATATTCACCCCTAATCTAATTTTCGAAATAAATTTTTGCTTGGTAGTTTTTTTAGTATTTATTTCAATAAATTTAGTAGTTTTTTCAGTAAATTTCTTGGGCATTTTTTTTGGAAGATTTTTGTTATTTTCTGTTTTTAAAACTGTATTTTTTTTCATAAAATAAAATATTACCAAGATAAATTATACAAGGAACTGCAATGATTACGGGAAAATATTTGATGCCAAAAAATTCTCCCATTAATCCTCCAAAAATACTTCCGCTAATTGCTCCTAAAGTTCCAATTAATTGAAAAGTTGCTCCTGCGGAAATCAATAAATCCTTGCTATAATCTTCATTCATCATTTTATAAACTGCAACAAAAATGCAAGCAATAAATGCTCCTAAAATAAAATAAATCAACACCACAAACCAGTAATTATGATGAAAAAATATCAGCGAAATAAAAAGTAGCAAACATCCTGCAAAGCCAATATTGATAAGATTATCTGGCTTATTTTTCTTAAGTAAAAATCCTACCACCAAATCAAAAAATCCACTCGCATAATAAGCAGTAATTAACAATCCAGCATTTTCGTAACTATAGCCAAGGCTTACTCCGTAAATCACCGTAAAACCTTTTAAAGTATAAGCTTGAAAATCCATAAAAAATCTTGCCAAAAAACATTGGGGATTTTTTTTATAAAAATGTCCCAAGCTTATCCTTGTAGGATTAGCAATCTTTGGTGGTAATTTTTTTAAGGGAAGTAAACAGCAAAATGATCCAATCGTTAAAATTGCCGATGCAATAAATGAATAAATATTATTTGCTCCTAAAAGCTTGACAATCACTGGTCCACTAGCATTTCCAAAGGATATAATCATACTAAATAACCCGATTCCAACTCCGCGATGATTATTTTTAAGTAAAATATTTAGCCAAGAAATTCGGGTAATTGTGTAAATAAAATAACAACTTCCAATCACCAAAAACATCATAATCCACAACCAAAAACTCACATAAAAAAATAGTAAAATAGTTGTTAATGAATAAAAAATCGTGCTAAATAACAGAGTTTTTAATAAATGAAATCTCGCAATAATTTTCGATAAAAAAAATGCCGTAATAATCCCCGCTAAAGTCTCAAATGCAGTTGCGCTTCCAATCCATGCAGGACCAGCTCCGTGTATTTTAAAATTAGTTGGAAAAATTACATTATTAATTCCAAATGAACAGGCAAACAAAAAAAAACTCAAATATAAAAAATTTAAATCACGATTCAAATTTAATTTTTTTAAAATAAATTTCATAAGTTTATGTTAATGATTATTTGTGAATTTTGAAAAATTTACTTTCCAAAATAAATTATTTTTTTAAATCCTTTTTTAAGATCCTTTTTTAAATCCTTTTTTAAATCTTTTTGCAAATTTATTTCAATATTAATGCTTGCAGTATTTACCATCATTTTGTAATTTAAAAAAACAGTTTGTTTGTTTTTTTTAAGAAATAAACAGTTTTTTATAAAAGTTTCTTATAAAACAAAATAGTTTTTTTTAAAAATATATTTTCTAACAATGGCTAATAAAAAAAGTGAAGAATTAACTGAAAATAAATTACTTGATCAAGTCAAATATCCTGAAGATCTTCGGCATTTTTCTTTGGATGAATTAAAACAATTCTCCCAAGAACTTAGAAACGAAACCATTAATCTCGTTGCCAAAACGGGAGGACATCTCGGTGCAGGACTTGGAGTTGTCGAGCTTACTTGCGCATTGCATTATGTCTTCAACACTCCTCATGATAAATTAATTTGGGATGTTGGTCATCAAGCCTATCCTCATAAAATCATCACGGGAAGAAGGGATAAAATGTTAACCATTCGTCAACCAAATGGCTTATCAGGTTTCACCAAAAGATCAGAAAGCGAATATGATCCGTTTGGTGCAGGACACAGCTCCACCTCAATTTCTTCAGCTCTTGGAATTTCAGTTGCTAAAAAATTTAAACATGAAAAATCTCACGTAATAGCAGTAATTGGCGATGGAGCAATGTCTGCAGGAATGGCTTACGAAGCCTTGAATAATGCAGGTGCACTCGAGGATGAATTTTTTAGCGATAATCGTTTAATCGTAATTTTAAACGATAATGACATGTCGATTGCTCCTCCAACTGGTGCAATGTCGCATTATTTTTCGAGATTAGTTGCATCAAAATCCTATTTAAAAATTCGTGATTTTTCCAAAAAAATTGTCGATAAATTACCTGATTCAATTGGCAAATTTCCTCGCAAATTTGAAAAGGCAACCAAGGAATGGTGGATGGGCGGAAATATTTTCGAAGAACTTGGATTTTATTATATTGGACCAATTGATGGTCATAATCTCGATGTGCTAATTCCAATTCTTGAAAATATTCGTAGTGACAAAGCCAGTGATCCAATTTTAATTCATTGCATTACTCAAAAGGGCAGGGGATTAAATGAAGAAATGCCCAGCGAAGATAAACTCCACTCCGTTGCAAAATTTGATGTTGCAACCAAAATTCAACAAACTCAAGCTTCAAGTAAATTATCTTACTCAAAAATTTTTGGAAAAAAACTTGCTCAACTTACCAATCACGATCCAAAAATTCTCGCAATTACCGCAGCAATGCCTTCGGGAACTGGTCTCGATGAATTTGCTAAAATTCATCCCAAGAAAATTTTTGATGTAGGAATTGCCGAACAACATGCAGTTACTTTTTGTGCAGGTCTAGCAACCGAAGGGCTAAAGCCATATTGTGCAATTTATTCAACTTTTTTGCAGAGAGCTTATGATCAAGTGGTTCATGATGTAGCGATTCAAAAATTACCAGTTCGTTTTATCATTGATCGCGCTGGATTCGTTGGAGCAGATGGTCCAACTCACGCAGGATCATTTGACATCGCATTTTTAATTAACTTACCACATTTTGTGTTAATGGCTCCTAGTGATTCACAAGAATTAATAAAAATGTTAAACACTGTTAACAAAATTGATGATTGCCCATCCGCAATCCGCTTTCCGCGAGGCGAGAGCAATCAAGAAATTGATTTTGACGATCAAGAAATTTTAGAAATTGGCAAAGGAAAAATTATTGAAAATGGCGAAAGCGTTGCTATTCTTGCTTACGGAACGATTTTACAAAATGCTCTCAAGGCTAGCGAAATTTTACGCAAAGAATTTAATTTAAAAATTACCATCGCCGATGCTAGATTCGCTAAGCCATTTGATCGCGAATTGGTGATTGACTTAGTTAAAAATCATCAATTATTAATCACTCTTGAAGAAGGTGCAATTGGAGGATTTGGCAGTGTAATTGCCAAATTTTTACATGATAGCGCAGTTCTTGATAATTCAAAATGTAAGTTTCGCCAAATGGTTATGGCTGATCAATTTATCGAGCAAAATAAAATTGAAACCATGCAAGATCAAGCAGGAATTGGTGTTGAAGCAATTGTAAATTTGATTAAAGAGCAAATTTTAAAATGATATGGTTGATAAACAATTGGATAAACCATTAGCTGAAATTCTTCGTCCACAAAAATTAGCAGATGTTATTGGTCAACAACATTTGTTAGAAAATAATGGTGCATTGCAAGTTTTTTTAGAGTCAAAAAAAATTCCATCGCTAATTTTATTTGGACCAACGGGAGTTGGAAAAACCACCATCGCCAAACTTTTGGCAAATATGATTGATGCCAATTTTATCATGATTTCGGCAATTACTTCGGGAGTTGCGGATTTAAAAAAAATTTTCGATGAAATAAAAAATGAAAAAAAATTTTATCAAGCAAGTCAACGAAATCAAGATGATCCCCATGATCTCAATAATCCCCATAATTACGCTGATCATGAACAGTCAAATTTATTTGCCCAAATTCCTGAAAAAAAACCTGAAAAAAAAATTTTTAAAAAAACTATATTGATGGTTGATGAGATTCATCATTTCAATAAAACTCAACAAGATTTATTTTTACCAGTAATCGAAGAAGGCTTGCTAATAATGGTTGGAACCACTACCCAAAATCCGTCCTTTCATTTAAATTCTGCACTTTTATCGCGTTGTAAAATTTTACAATTGCAAGAATTAAACGAAAATGATTTAGAAAAAATTTTACAAAGATGCGAAAATATTTTACAACAAAAATTATTGTTAACCACTAATGCTCGGCAATATTTAATATCTTCATCATGCGGAGATGCTCGCTACTTAATCAATGCTTGCGAACAGATTTTTGCTAAACAAAACTCTCAAATTAACCCTCCCAAAAACTCTCAAAATAATTCTCCAGAAATTTCTCAAGAAAACTCTCAAAATAATTCCTCAAAAAAATCGCCAAAAAACTTGCCGATAAACTCATTAGAAAATAATCAGCAAACTTTAGAAAATAATCAGCAAAACCCTCAAGAAATTTTATTAGATGAATTTGAATTAGAAAAATTCATAACAAAAAGAGCGCCAAATTTTGATAAAAAAGGCGATTTTCATTTTAATTTAATCAGTGCATTTCATAAATCGCTTCGCGGAAGCGATGTCAACTCCGCTCTTTATTACCTTGCTCGCATGCTCATTGCCAAGCAAGATCCATTTTATATTTTTCGTCGACTCGCTCGATTCGCCACCGAAGATATCGGAATTGCCGATCCCCAAGCTCTCATCCAAGTTATGACTGCTTTACAAAATTACCAATTTTTGGGAAGTCCCGAAGGCGATTATGCTCTTAGCTATGCGACAATTTATTGCGCTAACGCTCCAAAATCCAACGCTTGCTATGTTGCTCACCAAAACTCCATTGCAATCGCTTTAGACTCAACTCACCTTACTCCCCCGATCCATATTTGCGATAGCACTTATTTCAAAGCTGTTAACAAGCAAGAGCAATTATTGCAAAATAATATTAATCTAGAAAAAAGTAGTTCTAATTCAAAATTAACTAATCCCAATCAAAACCAGCAAGATTTAACAACAAGCAATAAAAATCAACAACCAATTAAAGAAGTCGATATTTGTGATCCACTCAATTTTCAAAACCCCAGCAATCCCAATATTCCCAACAATTCCTTTGGTCATGATAAAAATATACCGCCAAATAAATTAAATTATATTTATGATCATGATACGCTAAATTGCTTTTCTGGGCAAGAATATTTGCCCGAAATTTTGCGAAAAAAATATCAAAATAATCCCACCCAATTGCAATTTTATCAACCCTCCAACCGCGGTTTCGAAAAAGACATCACCAAACGCATCAACTACTGGCAAGTCCTGAAGGAAAAAATTAATAATGAGAATAGCTAGCCCAAAATTGAGATTTTTTAGGAGAGTTTTTTAGGAGAGTTTTTGAAGGAAATTTTTAATAAGATTTTTAGGGATTTTTTAATCAATTTTTAATTAGCTCTTTAATAAAATTGATCATCGAATTTTATAAAAAAATAATCAAATTTTTAAAAATAAATTTTAAAATAATAATTTATAGATTTGTTAAGTTTACTTACTTAAGCTTTAATATTAAGCTTCAATAATCCCATCGCCATTTAAAAACTTCGCTTAATTTTAACTGCCACGAATCGCCACCCAAGCCCTTTGAATAGAGTTTAAATTTAATTTAATGTTTTAATGATAAAGTTTACTGAAGATTCAAGAGTTAAAATACCGACGATAATTCATCTAACTCGCCTTGGCTATAATTACCTTTCGCTAAATGGTGCTAAATGGGATGAAAACACTAATATTTTTTCTGAAATTTTTATAGAAAATATTGTTAAAATTAATGATGGAATTGAAAAAGAAGACGCTCAAAGATTACTCGAAGATACAACTCTAGCTCTAGAAAATGAAGATCTCGGAAAGGCTTTTTATGAAAAATTAATCGCAACTTCTGGTTTAAAATTAATCGACTTTACTGATTTTAGCAAAAATCGTTTTGATGTGGTAACGGAATTAACTTATAAAAATGGTGATGAAGAATTTCGCCCCGACATAACTTTGCTGGTGAACGGCATGCCTTTAATATTTATTGAAGTAAAAAAACCAAACAATAAAGAGGGAATAATTGCCGAAAGAGATCGTATTAATAAACGCTTTAAAAATCTTAAATTTAGAAGATTCGTTAACATCACCCAGCTTATGGTTTTCTCAAATAATATGAATTATGATGATGAGCAAATTGACCCTTTGCAAGGTGCTTTCTATTCTTCTCCTTCATATCGTGAGCCGATATTTAATTATTTT
>CAMCSJ010000003.1 GCA_945878005.1 Rickettsia typhi
GGATTATTGATTTTTAACTTCTTTAAAATTTTGATTTCTAATTGCTCCATGATAATTGCCATTTGTTCTTTTTCATGATCATATCCAATCAGATGTAAAATACTATGAACAATCATATGCGTAAGATGATCATCAAATTTTTTATTCTCCAATTGAGCTTCTTTTTGAATAGTTTGCAATGATAAAACTATATCTCCTAAAATTAAAAAATTTTGTGCTTTAAGGTGATTTTTTAAAAAATTCTTAATACCAATTTTATTAATATTTTCTCCATCAAAATTTGGAAAAGATAGCACATTAGTTGTGTTGTTTTTTTGGCGAAAATTGTAATTAATTTTTTTCATTTGCAAATCACTTACGATTGAAAAATTAATTTCTAGCTGATATTTTTTTTGAAGAAATATTTTTAAATCACTCAAAGCAATAATTTTTAAAACAATATTTTTGATAAATTCATTAATATTTATTTGCTCTTGATATTTTTTACTTTTTATTGATATATCGCAGATAACCATATCTCTCTAGTCTTTACAGGAATTTTTATTTTGACAATAACGATATTTTTTTGGACAAAATCTTAAATTTTTATCTTCAAAAAAATAGTCATCTTGTTCGTTAGAATTAACATTGATGCAAAGTGTTTTAAGCGCTTGAATAAAATTCCCATCGACATTAAGCGCTGGAACTCGATAATAATTTTTAATTCCTAACTCATTGGCAAGATGCTTATATTCAATGTCAAGCTCAACTAAAGTTTCGGAATGATCTGAAACAAATGCAATGGGAATTATCAGTGGATTTTTATTATCTTTGGCAATTCTTTTTATTTCATCTCCAAGGCTTGGAGTAGTCCATCTAAGTGGACCAACTTTCGATTGATAGCAAATTTGAAAATCAATTTTACCAATGTCAATTGATAATAAATTTGCTAATTGATTCATAACTTCTGCAACTGTTGATTCAACATGATAAACGTAAGGATCTCCTGAATCAATTAATTTTTGTGGCAATCCATGAGCAGAAAATAATAAACGAATTTTATCTAATTTTCCATCATAAAATCGATTTAAACTTTGCTTAATCATTAAGGCATGAGCTTTACAAAAATCTTTATTAACTGGATAACAGCAAATTGTTTTTATTTTAGTTTTTTCTTTAATATTTTTAGGTAATTTTTCTAAAAAATCATTGATTGATGATGCAGTTGTTGAGCTTGAAAATTGCGGATAAAGTGGAAGTAAAATTATTTCTTGAGGTTGATATTCCTTCATTTTTTCAATGGTTTCAGATGCAAATGGATGCCAATATCGCATTGCAATAAAAACTTTAAAATTTCCATGAAAAGATAATTCTTTCTCAAGTGCTTCAGCTTGGTTACTGGTAATTTCTAGTAATGGTGATTTGCCATTTATCTGAGCATAAATATCTTGAGCTTTTTTATCTCTTCTACTTGAAATTAATTTTGCCAATAAATATCGAAAAGGCCAAGGAAGACCAATAATAGCATGATCATTAAACAAATTAAATAAAAATGGTTTAACAGCTTGCAAGCTATCTGGACCACCGAGATTGAATAAAATTATCGCTGTTTTTTTATTATGACTTTTCATAAAAATTTCTTAATGATTTAAATGTTAAACTTATCGCAAATACTGCGATTAAAGTTAACACAATAGTTGCACTAATTGTTAAATTATAAACTTCCGAAATTTTGAATGATAATAGCGAAAAAATAATGGCAATTATCAAGCTTAAAAACAGCATTGATAGAGGCGATTTTGCAAAAATTCTTGCAATAGTTGGAGGTAAAATTAACAATGCAGTAATAAGAAAAACTCCAACCATTTGTAGCGTTAAAGCAATAGTAGTAATCAATAAAGTTAAAAATGAAATATTGATTAATTTAATTTTTATTTTTTCAATTTTTGCTAAATCACCATCGATATTTATCAATAAAATTTTTTTATAAAAACTAAAACTATAAATAACCACAATCACCGCAACTATTGCCAATGCTATGACTTCATTGGTTGAAACAGTCATAATATCTCCAAAAATATAATTAGTGAAATTAAAATTTGGTAAAAAAATATCGCTCAAAATAAAAGCTAATGCAATTGAAAAATATGATAACATCATCACCAAACTATCTCGGGTAAAAATTTTGCTGTGAAGAATTGTTGAGCAAATTAATGCAAAAAATCCAGCAAATATTAAAAAAATTATATTTTGATTCATTTGTAAAAAAGCTGATAACACAACTGCTAGTAGCATGGAATGCGATACAGCATCTCCAAAATATGCCATTTTTTTCCACATTACAAAAACTCCAAGCAATCCCGAAATAATCGCAATTAGAAACACAGATAGTATTGGCTTGAGAAAAAATAGCGTCATTTATTGCGATCTTTTTTTACTTTTTTAATTTGTTAATTACCTAAGCAATTTAATGCCTTGATTTAATTTTTAGCAAGAAAAATTATTAAAAAAAACAGTTTTTATTATTTCTTGTGTAAAATAATTTATTACTAATTATTCCTTTATGACTGCAAAAACTAATGAAGCTTTAGCATCATTTATGAAAAAGCAAATCGTTGAAAAATCTACCAAAAAAAATTTAATAGAACAATCAATTTTTTCACAAAATAACGAAAAAGATGAAAAAGAAAAAGAACAAACTAGTGAAAAATTAAGTGAGGAAGAAGAAAAAGAACAAAAAGAATTAGCGGATGCAAAACTCTCTTCCAAGATGAAGGTAGCTCAAATGGATCAAACCGAAATGCTCAAAAAACTTATTATTCAAGTTGCTGTAAAGCTTATTCTTATAATTGGAAGCATGATAGTTCTTGCTTACGGGGTAATTGAATTAGCTCCAAAAATTTTTTCATCGCTCAATAGTGCATTATTTAATGCATTCATCAACTCAGTTAAGTAATCAATTAAATAAATTTAATCGATCAATTTATTTAAAAATACAATTTCTCCAAGGTTAATTTGACTTTTAATTTTATTTGATTTTAACTATTTTACCTTTTTAAAATTTCTTTTTATAATCTTTTTACAAAATACTTAAGAGAAAAATATGACTAAACAAAATAACAATTTTTTCGATCGCATGAAAAACATTTCAGAAACTAACGAATCTAAAGCTAATGGTGATAAGGCTTTTAATCCAAAAGATCGCATTGAAAATAACTATTCCAAATCTGAAAATATTACTCTTAAAAACAATTTCATAAAAAACTTTAATAAAGAACAACTTCTTAACTTTTATCGTGAAATGCTTTTAATTAGAAGATTCGAAGAAAAAGCCGGACAACTCTACGGAATGGGATTGATAGCAGGTTTTTGTCATCTTTATATCGGTCAAGAAGCAATAGCTACGGGAATGCATCACACCATGAAAGATGGCGATAAAGTAATCACTACTTATCGAGATCACGGACATATGCTAGCGGTTGGATCTGATCCTAAAAAAATTATGGCAGAATTAATGGGAAGGAAAGATGGATCTTCAAAAGGCAAAGGTGGATCGATGCATCTTTTTGATCTTGATCGACATTTTTACGGTGGACATGGAATTGTTGGAGCATCAGTTCCAATTGGTGCAGGACTTGCTTTTGCAGATAAATATCTCAATCGCAATAATGTTTCTTATTGTTATTTCGGAGATGGAGCAGCTCATCAAGGTCAAGTTTACGAAGCTTTTAACATGGCTAAATTATGGAATCTTCCCGTGCTTTTTATCATCGAAAATAATCATTACGCAATGGGAACTTCACTAGCTCGAGCATCAAGCGTTGACGAACTTCACAAAAGAGGTATTGGTTTCAATATTCCAGGAGTCAAAATTAATGGCATGAATGTTTTAGATGTTATTTATGATTCACAAAAATGCGTTGATTATGTTCGTGCAGGAAATGGTCCAATGATTATTGAAATGGATACTTATCGCTATCGAGGACATTCAATGTCTGATCCTGCTAATTATCGCAGTAAAGAAGAAGTAAATTGCAAAAAAGAGCAAGATCCAATCGATATCTTACGAAATGAAGTTCTTGCTAATAAAATTGCCAATGAAGAAGATTTTAAAAAGATTGACGATCAAATTAAAAATCAAATTAATGAGATAGTTGAATTTTCTAAAAATAGCCCTGAACCTGATGAATCAGAACTTATGACCGAAATTTACAATTAGCAATATTTTGTATTAAAAAAAAATTTATATTAAACAATAATTACAATTAACAATTTTACTAGATAAAACTAAAAATAACTAGATAATATTAAACATAACTAAAAAATAATTTAACTTAATAATTTTCAATTATGACCATTAGAAAACTTACTGTTCGCGAAGCAATCAGAGAGGCAATTTCCGAAGAAATGCGTTTAACTCCAGAAGTCTATGTTATTGGCGAAGAAGTTGCTGAATATAACGGAGCTTACAAAGTAACTCAAGGTTTACTCGCTGAATTTGGAAGTAAAAGAGTAGTTGATACTCCAATTACTGAACAAGGTTTTGCAGGATTGGCAATTGGATCTGCATTTGCTGGACTCAAGCCAATTGTAGAATTTATGACTTTTAACTTTGCGATGCAAGCCATTGACCAAATTATTAATTCTGCTGCCAAAACTAACTACATGTCGGGAGGACAGGTTCGTTGTCCAATAGTTTTTCGTGGACCAAATGGTCCAGCATCTCGAGTTGGAGCTCAACATTCCCAATGCTATGCCTCATGGTATGGATCAATTCCGGGATTAAAAGTAATCTCTCCATATAGCGCATCAGATGCCAAAGGTCTTTTAAAATCAGCGATTCGTGATGCTAATCCAGTAATTTTTTTAGAAAATGAAATTACTTATGGATTTAGTTTTGAAGAAAATTATGATGATGATCATTTGGTGGAGATTGGCAAAGCAAAAATATTGCGACAAGGAAAAGATGTTACCATTATTGCTTTCTCATTAATGGTAAAATATGCCTTAGAAGCATCTCAAGAACTTGCTAAAATTGGCATTGATGCTGAAGTTATTGATTTAAGAACAATTCGTCCTATTGATCGCGATACCATTATTTCTTCAGTTAAAAAAACTTCTCGATGTGTTACCGTTGAAGAAGGATTTCCATTTGCTTCAATTGGTAGCGAAATTTCTTCAATTATAATGCAAGAAGCTTTTGATTATCTTGATGCTCCAGTTAAAAAATTAGCTTCAATTGATTCTCCTTTGCCTTACGCTGCAAATTTAGAAAGTCTAGCTTTACCAAAAACTCATAACATTATTGAAGCAGTGAAGGAAGTTTGCTATCGCAATAAGTAATTTTAAATAAAATTTAAACAACAATTTGCAATATAAAATTTTATTATTAAAAATAATTTTACTTTTATAAAAATTGTTTATTTGATTATTTATAAATCTATTAACTTAGCTTAAGTTGCAATTAAATTTGCTAAAGATAATTAACTACTGATAAATTTATTAAAATAATTTAGAAATAATTATATTTAAATAATATTAATATTTTTAAGATTTATTTTTATAAATTATATTAAAATTCATATTCAAATGATTCAAAATAATCAGCAAAACATTAATCAAGTTTCAATTCCTAAATCAATTTCGCGAGTTAATTTTTTATATAATTTTGTTAAAGAAAATAATATTAAAAAACCTCAATTTATCTGCTATTTTATTGCTTTGGCATTGATTATTTATTTTATTATTGTGACAATTTTTGGTGAAAAAGGATTGTTTTTTTACAAGTCTTTGAAATCTCAAGTTCAAAATAAAGAATTTGTAAAAAAAGAACTAATTGGCAAAATGCGAACCAAAAAATCTATGGTTGAAGGAATGAATTTAGAATCTCTTGATTTAGATTTAGTTGATGAGCAATCTCGTAAAGTTTTAGGTTATGTAGGTAAAAGCGAAGTGGTAATTTATCAAGATAAAAAGATTGACGATGATGAATCTAACTAACGAATTAAAACGCAAATCACTTCATTTTCTACTAATTTTAATCCCAATAATTTTTTGTTTTTTAGGAAAAACTATAAGTTTATCGATTCTTATTCCCCTTACTGCAGTAATAGTCTGGCTAGATTTTTATCGTTCAAAAAATTACAAAATTAACGAGATTTTTTGTAAAATTTTTCATAATATTTTACGCCCTCATGAGCTTGATGGAAATAAATTATGCGGAGCAAGTTATGTTGCACTATCTGCTTCACTAAATTTTTTACTATTTCCCAAAGCAATTGCGGTAACGGGATTTGTAATTCTTGTAATCAGCGATAGTCTTGCTGCAATTATTGGCAAATCAATTGAAAGTAAACCATTTTATGAAAAATCATTTGCAGGATCAGTAGCTTTTTTCATTAGCGGTTTTATGATTTTAATTTTTCTTGGTATAACTTTTGAAGTTAAATTTTTATTTTATTTTTTCGGGTTTTTTTGTACATTATTTGTGGCAATTTTAGAAGCTAGACCTAGCATTTTCAAGATTGATGATAATTTTGTAATTCCTACTGCTTTTTGTCTTCCGATGTTTTTCCTTGATATGTTGTGGAATTTTATATAAATCAAAATATCATTGTCACAATTAAGGTTTTTTATTATCAAATTAAAAATAATTAATTTCTTAAAATACAATAAAATTGTTTAAAAATATTAATTTATCACAATGCAATTTCCTCAAGATTTCCCAGATAAATTACGCTCATCAATTTTAGTTTCTGAAGTTGTTGGGAAAAAAGTTGTTCTAAAGAAGAAAGGCAGAGAATTTATGGGTCTTTGCCCATTTCATAATGAAAAAACTCCATCCTTTACGGTCAATGATCAAAAAGGTTTTTATCATTGCTTTGGTTGTCAAGCTCATGGAGATATCATTACTTTTGAAATGAATCAAGAAGGATTGGATTTCAAAGAAGCAATTTACAAACTTGCCAGAGATTTTTCAATTGAAGTTCCGCAAGTTAAAAATTTTAAAATCGATCAAGTAAATAACGATCATTTAGCCTATGAAATACTTGAAGAAATAACTAAATTCTTTGAAAAAAATCTTTATCTTCCAATTGCTCAAGATGCTCGAAAATATTTACAAAAACGCGGAATAAATTCGGTAATTGCCAAAAAATTTCGCCTAGGTTTTGCCCTAGATTCCTATGAATCGCTAACCAAGCATTTGCAATCAAAAAACTATTTAGAAAAAGATATTTTACAATGCGGAATTATCGCTAAAAATGATCGTCAAAAAATCTATGACAAACTTCGCAATCGCATTACTTTTCCAATCACCAATAAAAAAAATCAAGTAATTGCTTATGGAGCAAGAACCTTGGGCAATGATTTACCTAAATATCTCAATTCACAAGAAACCGAAATATTTAAAAAAAATCACACTCTCTACAACATTGCCAATGCTCGTAAAGCAATTTTTGATAAATCCTTTGGGGTAATAGTTGAAGGATATATGGATGCAATAAGTTTATCAGTTAATGGTATTGAAAATGTTGTAGCAGGATTAGGTACCGCAATTGGCGAAAATCATCTCAAGCAATTATTTCAAATCACTGATAAAATTATTATTTGTTTAGATGGAGATAGTGCTGGAATTCGAGCTGCACGAAGATTAAGTGATATCGCATTACCATTGATCAATGTTAAAAAAAATATTGCTTTAGCAATTTTGCCAAATGAACTCGATCCTGATGATTTCATTAAAACCTATGGAGCTCAAGCTTTTATAAAGTTTCTTGATGAAGCTAAATCCTTATCACAAAGTTTATTTGATTTTGCGATTAGCGATTTATCGCTTAGTGATGTTAATCAAATTGTAGCAGAAGATCGGGTTAAGTTGGAAGAAATTCTTCACCAAAAAACTAGTTTAATAATTGACAATCAATGCAAAAAACATTTTACCAATTTTTTTAAAGACTGTGTTTTTAACTTAACTAGAAATAATTTTAAGAAAAATATTAAAACCAATTCTATAGTTTTAAATAAAACTAAATTTAATAATTTAGGAACAATAAATTCGCTACCAAAACAGGCTGAAAATATTGCCTTGCAAATTATTTCACTTTTAATTACCTACCCTACTCTCTGTAATTATAGCGATGATGTTTTTATTTTTCGTGATGTCAATTTATTCGATGAAAAATTTACTACTCTCAAAGAATTTTTAATTGATTTAATTGATCACCAAGAAAAAAATTTACTAGAAATGCTTGAAAACTCAGAATTTAACTCCTACAATAAAGCCCTTAAACCAATGATTTCTGGATTAAGTCAAAAAAATTTTGATTCTTGTAAAAATCTTTTTAGAATTTTATTGCTTAAGGATTTACTCCTGCAATTAGAAATTCAATGTCAAGAATCTCTAAATAAAAATGATGATTTATACAGCGAAAAAATCACGGAAATTCTTAATTATAAAAACTCCATTAAGCTATTGATTAATAAGCTTGAAGTGGAATAATATTAAATAAATTTAATCATTTTTTAACAAATTCAAAAAATTAAGCTTTATCATGAAGATCAAAAAAAACAACAATCAAAAAAAACAAAATCTTGCCAAAAATTTAGCAAAAAAAATTGTTACTAAATCTCAAAAAATAGCTAAAAATATCTCACTAAAATCCAAAAAAGCTAATTTAACAAAACAGACTAAAGCTCTTGCCAATAAAGCTTCTAAGACCTTAAAAAATAAATTTGAAGATAAAAAAGTTAAAGGAAAATTGATTAAAAAAACTGCCATTAAAACTTCCAAAAAAATTGTTAAAAAACTCACTAAAGAAATTGATAAAACCTCCAAAAAAATAAAATCAACTTCTCAAAAAATCGAAAAAAATTTAAAAAATAAATTCAATAAAATTGACGAAAAACTTAATCTCAAAAAAACCAAAAAACTTCTTCTTGCTGAAGAAAAAAAATCTAAAAAAACTGCTAAAGAAACATCTAAAAAACTAGCTCGAGAAATTTCCCTTGAAAATTCTAAAGCTAAAAAACTCAAAAAAATTTCTGATAATTCTCTTAAAAAAATTAACAAAAAACCAACCACTAAATTCACCGCTATTAACGATAAAACCTCTCGTCTTGCTGAAAAATTTCAACTGATCCAAGATGTTCGTTTTGCGATTCAAAAGCGTGATAATCAAACCAAAAATTTTTCTACCGATATCTCCACCAAAATAAAAAAATTAGTTGCACTTGGTAAAACTCAAGGCTTTCTTACTCAAGATCAAATTAATGAAAATTTAGATGTTGAATTAGATGCTCAAAAAATTGAAAGAATCACCGATATTCTTACTGAATTTAAAATTCATATCGTGGAAAAGGAAGATGATCTTGAGCGATTAATCGAAGAAGGACTTGCCTTGAAAGATGATGAAAAAAGTCAAAAGCGAAGTGAAGATTCCGTTAAAACTTATCTCAAATCAATGAGTACTGTAAAGCTTTTAACCAGAGATGATGAAGTTTCTATTGCTATTCGAATTGAAGAAGGAAGAAATAAAACCGTAAAATCGCTTTACGAAAGTCCAATAATCATGCGTCATTTCATTGAATGGTATAATGGACTATCCAATGGAACCATTCTTCTTCGCGATATTATCCGCATTGACGAAACCTATAATTCCGAGCTAGAAGAGATGATCAAAAATAGTGATCAGCAAAATAATACTGAAAATGCTAGCACGGTTGATGATGTTGCAGCAATGATCGAGGAAGATCAAAATGATCTTCCCGAAATTAGTGATGAATCTCTTTTTGAAGATGAAGAGCTTGAAGAAATTGATGAAAGCGTTGTTTCATTTGTTTCGATGGAGCGAATTCTTATGCCTAAAATGCTCGATCTTTTTCAAAAAATTGCGACAATTTGCCAAAAAATTATCGATAAATGTGAAAGTAAAACAAGCGATCAGATCAAGAACGATAAGGATATCGCTAAATTAAAAATTGATTTCCAAAAATTAGCAAATGAAGTTAGTTTCAATGATGGATTAATCAAGGATTTAGTTGAACAACTTTACGAAGCTCAACAAAAATTAGTAAGTTTAGAAATTGAAATTTTAAGATCTGCTCAAGATTTTGGAGTTGATAAATCAAGCTTTCTTAAGCAATATCACGGAACTGATGATATTCACAAATGGCTAGAAAAAGTTCAACAAATTAAAGATAAAAAATGGCAAAATTTCTTAACAACTACTCAAGAAAAATTGCAAGAAACTGTTAATCGAATTGCGAAATTTGGCAAAATTATGGGATTAGGAATTACTGATTTTAAATTAATGATTAACAATCTTCGAGCAAGTCAAGAAGAAGAATTAAGAGCAAAAAAAGAAATGATCGAAGCGAATCTTAGACTGGTTGTATCAATTGCCAAAAAATACACTAATCGTGGATTACAATTTTTAGATTTAATTCAGGAAGGAAATATCGGATTGATGAGAGCAGTTGATAAATTCGAATATCGTCGTGGATATAAATTTTCAACTTATGCAACTTGGTGGATTCGCCAAGCAATTACTAGAGCAATTGCCGATCAATCACGAACTATTCGTATCCCAATTCACATGGTTGAAACTATCAATAAAATTGTTAAAACTTCGCGTCAATTAACTCAAGAACTTAATCGCGCTCCAGATGCTCAAGAAATTGCTGATCGATTATTAATGCCCGTTGATAAAGTTCGCAAAGTTTTACGAACTTCAAAAGATCCCGTAAGTCTAGAATCACCAATTTCTGGAGATGATGAGGAAAGTGTTTTGGGAGATTTTATTGAAGATAAAACTGCAGTTTTACCTTTCGATGTTGCATCACATTCAAAGCTAAAAGAACTTACCGCTCAAATGCTTTCTTCACTCACTCCAAGAGAAGAAAGAGTTTTAAGAATGCGTTTTGGAATTGGTATGGTAACCGATCATACTCTCGAAGAAGTTGGAAAACAATTTTCGGTTACTCGTGAGCGTATTAGACAAATCGAAGCTAAAGCTCTTAAAAAATTACAACATCCTAAACGTGCAAAACTTCTAAAGAGTTTTTTGCAAGATATGTAAATAAATATTTTTAGTTTATTATTAATATTTTAAATATTTTTTAATAGTTGTTGTTTAGAAATTTTTTTTAGCTCTTGACTTTTAAAAAAATTAATTTATCACTTACTTACCAAAGTTTTAATTTAATTTTAATTTTATGCAAAATTCTTATAATCAAAATAATTCAATGAATCAACAACCAGTTGATTTAATCCAACAACATATTTTTAGAAAATTATTTAGAGATCTTTCAGTTCCAACTGAGCATCATGATGGACTTTCTAGAGATCTTTCTCTTTTACTGGGAATAAAAATTACCGATGAAAAACACATTGAACAAATATCGAAAGCACATATTTTAGAATTTTTAAAAGGAATTGGTGTAAATAATCAAAAAGGAAAATCCAACATTAACATTGGTCAAGATGGTGAAGGTTCATCGAAATTATTAAAATTCATTACGGGTGATGATAATAAAAAAGCTCAATTAAATTTAATTTACCAAATTTCTAAAGCAGGAATTTTTAATAGCTATAACATTCTCCTTCTTGCAAAAAGAAATCTTAGCAATACAGTTAAATCTCTTGCTGATATCATTAAAAATGATCAAGAATTATTGCAAATTTATCAAGAAAATAAAATTATCTCCGATCAGGAAAATCCACATTACCATCAAGAAAATCTTGGTAGAATTTCATCAATTTACGCAATGATTGCCAGTGATTTAAGTGATGATTTTAGAAAAGATCCTCATAGCTTTTCTCACCTAGGAATAAATCAAGAGCAATTAGACAAGATCGCCAAATTAACTCCCGAACAAATTATTAAAGAAATCCAAAAAGGAATTGAAGATAAAAGACAAGCTCATCTGGCAGATATTGAAAAATCAATTGAAGAAGATTTGTTATTGTTTTTTAACGGCAATAAGAAAAATGAAGATGATAGGAAAAATGCTTTAAAAAAAGTTTTAGATACTGGAAAAATTATATTTGAAAAAGATAATGATGGGAAAATAATAGCAACCAAAATTAATAATCTAGAAGCTCAAAAACAAAACGAAATTATAAAACACAATGATCAGTTAATTAAAGATATTAAAGATGATAATCTTAGAGATAGCAAAATTGTCGAAGAAGAAGCAATTCATTTTGATTTCGCTCCAAATTCAAGTTTCAGAACTCTGGGAATTGTCGCGGCCTTTACTAAAAGATATACCAAACTCGTAAGAGATAAATTAAATACTAATCCTGCTCTTGCAGAAGAAGTATCAAATTCCCCTGCTAAAAATTTAAATGCAGATCAATTAAAACAAAACCCAAGATTTACTGAAATTCAATAATTAATAAAGTTTAAATAAATGTCAATTCGTCCGTCCAAAAGAAATTTCGATGAAATTCGTGATATCTCAATCAAAACTAATATCAACAACTATGCGGAAGGATCTTGCTTAATTAGCTGTGGAAATACTCAAATAATTTGCACTGCATCAGTTGAAGAAAAAGTTCCGCATTTTTTAAGAAATAAAGGACAAGGATGGATCACCGCAAACTACAACATGCTTGCCCGATCAACTCATCAAAGAATCGATAAAGATCCACTTAAGCCAAATGGTCGAAATCTCGAAATTCAACGCTTAATTTCTAGATCTCTTCGCTTTGCAATTGATTTAAAATTACTTGGCGAAAGACAAATTACCATTGATTGCGATGTAATTCAAGCAGATGGATCAACTCGTTGTGCTAGCATTACGGGTGGATTTGTTGCATTAAGTTTAGCGATAAGAAAATTACTTCGCGATCGTGTTATTGAATATAATCCTTTAATCAATGAGGTTTGCGGGATATCATGCGGAATTTACAACAATCAAATTATTGCCGATTTAGATTATCTTGAAGATAGTAAATGTGAAGTTGATTGTAATTTTGTTTTAAATAAAAATTATGATCTAATTGAGATACAAGGTACTGCAGAAACTGGATCGATGACCTTTAAGCAAATGAGTGAAATGTATGAATTAGCTAAAAAATCTGCAGAAAGAATATTGCAAATTCAAAGAATTACTTTACAATAAATTTTGCTTGATTAAGTTTTTTAAAACACCTTTAATTAAACCTTAACTTTTCTATTTTCTTTAATTCATAAAAAGTCAATAAAAAAACCTCGTTTCCAAATAATAGAAACGAGGTTTTTAAATGTATCAAAAGAAATTATTTTTTCTTTTTCTTTGCCACTACTACTTCATCCGAAGATCTTGAGGCTTTCAAGAATTCGGTAGAAATACCAGATTCATGCAATCTATTTTGAAGATATTTCTCCAAAGCTTTTTTGATTAAATAGCTTTTTGATCTTTCTTCAAGATCGCAAACCATGTTTAATGCTTTTTCCAATTCAGCGGAAATTTGAGCAGAGATTGTTACTACTTTTTGTTTCATATGTTTTAAAGTTTTAGTTAAAAGTTAAGGTTATGGTTCATTTAATAAAATTAATTATAATTATATAAAATTAAGTTTTTTAATCATGTTTACAAAAAATAAAATAAATTTGACACATTTTGATAAAAAAACGTTTGGCAACGAAATTATCTCCATTGTTGAAAAGCCCTTTCGTTTAAGGCAAGTCTGGAGCTGGATCTATACTCATGGTCTTGGAAATTTCCAAGAAATGAATAATATTTCTAAACAATTACGAGAAAATTTAGAAAAAAAATTTTCTCTTGATCGTCCACAAATAACAAAAGATTTAACTTCTTTTGACGGAACCAGAAAATGGTTGATAAAATTTCCTGATAACCGAGAAGTTGAAACAGTTTTCATTCCAGAAGAAAACCGCGGAACTCTTTGTATCTCGTCGCAAGTAGGTTGTACTCTTGCTTGCAAATTCTGCCATACTGGCACTCAAACTTTAGTTCGCAACCTTGAATTTCATGAAATAGTTGCTCAAATTCTTGTTGCCAAAGATCAATTAAATGATTGGCAAAAAATTTCTCCTACACAATTACCCAAACTAACTAATATAGTTTTTATGGGCATGGGCGAACCTTTTTTTAATTACGACAATGTCGCTAAAGCTATCGATATTTTAACTGATAGCGATGGTTTAAATTTTTCTTTACGTAAAATCACCATTTCAACTTCAGGATTAGTTCCTGAAATTTTACGATCTGCCAAAGAACTTAAAACCAATCTTGCCATTTCATTACATGGCACTAATGACGATTTACGCACTAGTATAATGGCTATAAATAAAAAATATCCACTTCATGAATTATTCTTAGCTTGTAAAGCTTATAATAACGAAAATCCACAAAAAAAAATTACTTTTGAATATATTATGTTAAGAAATGTTAATGATCAAGAGAAAAATGCAATAGAATTGATAAATTTTATTAAAAAATATAATATTAATGTAAAAATAAACCTTATAGCCTTTAATCCTTGGGATGGTTGCGAGTATCAACCAAGCTTAACCGCATCGATAAAAAAATTCCAAGATATTTTAAGGAAACATGATTTATTAACAACCATTAGAAAAGTTCGTGGAGAAGATGTTTTGGCAGCATGTGGTCAATTAAAGTCTTCATCTATTAGAGAAAAAAATATTTTTAGTTAATATTAATTGTAATTTATTTATAAATTTTAAATTATAAAGTTTTTATTGTCATTATTTATTATTAAAATTTATTATTTTTTTCTCAACATTAAGCAATTTTTTTTAAAATTATAATTTCATAATTTTAAATTTTAAATTTGAGATCATTATTTTAATATTTTTTTAAAAATGTTATTTTTTAAAAATTGATTCATGAAATTTTCTAACAAAGCCTTCTCACTAATTGAATTATCGATTGTAATTTTAATCATTGGTATCTTGGTTGCAGGTGTTACACAATCTTCGAGATTAACTAAAGCAATGAAATTGCAATCTGCTCGATCACTGACACTTAGCTCTCCCATTCCGTCTTTTAAAAATGTAACTCTATGGCTTGAATCAACTATCGATGAAAGCTTTGATTCATTAGAATCGCAAGATCAAACATTGGTAAGTCTTTGGAAGGATATTAATCCACAATCATCTTACAAAAATAATGCAACTCAATCAAATTCAAGTTTTAAACCAAAATATCTATCCGATGGAATCAACGGACTTCCTGCTCTTAGTTTTGATGGCATTGATGATTGGATGACAATGGGTGTCATTTCTGGATTTGAATCAAATAGTAAATTTACAATTTTTCTTGTCTTTAAATCTTCTGTTTTATCAAGATTCGTGATTGCCAAGCAAGATAATTGGGTTGATGGCAAGGGTTGGTCAATTATTACTTCCGCCCCTAATAATGTAGGATTTTATTTGAATGGACATCAATCAACGAATGCTATTTCTGTATTATCATCATCTCAAACACTTCTCAATACTAATACAATTCTTGCATTTTCATATAATGGCGGATTAAGTAATTCTAGTCTAAATGTTTATGTTAATGGTAAAAAAGATTTAGCTCCTACAAGAACTGGCGGACCATTAACCACGCTTCCCTCGCCAAATGGTGACGAGGATTTAAGAATTGGAGCAAGGGAAGCGAATTCCTTTTGGTGGTATCAAGGTATGATTGGTGAATTAATAATAATCGAATCCTTTCTTGGCGATAATGATGTAGATGAGGTTAACAAATATCTTCAAAAAAAATGGTCAATAAAATAATTTTTTATAAATTGTTAAAAAATATTTAGTTTTAAGACTAATAATTAAATATTATTGCAAATTAACAAAAAAATTATTTTCTAAGTATATATTTTTCACTCTGTAATTTTGAGCTTTTAACAATGAATAATCTTTGCTTGACATCAATTCCAATTAGCGTTAAAAACATATCGCCAATAATGCTTCGCGAAGAGTAATATCCATGTCCTAATCCCATTGATGAATCATCAATTCCACTAACATTAATCACATCAATTTCATCGATATTTGCACATGCACCAAGGCGATCATTTTTGTTAAATATTTTTGAAGCAATCATCGCTTTATCATTGGTTGAACAATAAATGGTAATGTGATTAGTAATTTTTTTAATATTAGAAACAATTGATTTGAAACCTTGAGCTTCATAATCCGGAGCATTTAAAAATAATTCATTAATTAAAATTTCTTGCGAAGAATTTTTAGAAATTTTATTAATTGCTTCTAATGCTAATTGATGACCCATTGAGTGAATCATCAAATTAATTTTTATGTTATTTTTCTTAAATCCTTCTAAAAATTTTACAAAAGGTTCGATTGAAGATTTAACATTTTGAGCGTTTAATTCATAGGTTTTGTTAAGCATCGCTTCTTCAAAAAAACCATCTTTTGCACCTGAAGGCCAAGTGAATAATATTATTGGACCTTGATATTTAAGATCGTAGGCGATTTGTGAAGCACGAAAAATCGCTTCCTTATATCGCACATTAAAACCATGCACAAAAACTAAAGGTGTTATTGAATTATTTTTTAATTCATTGAAAAATTCTAATTCACTGAAATTTTGAGAATTAATAATTTTAAAATTATCATTTTCTTTATTATCTTTAGGTGAAGAAATATTACCGATTTCATGAAGCTTTGAAACCTTGATATTGCAGAATCCGTAAGTAATTATTTTATCAAAATCTACGCCAAAATTTTCATCATCACAGCCAAAATTAGCAGTTTTTCTTAAGCGATTTGTAGCGATCAATACTTTAATTTCAGAGTTATCTTCATAATTATTTTTAAATAATTTTTGCCAAGTTGGTTGAAGTTTTTTTTGCAGAATTGCAGTATCACCGATATTTTGACAAGAATTTAAAATAAAAATCAGTAAAGAAATTAAGGTGATTTTTTTCATATTTTATTGATTAAATTTTTTGCTATTAAAAAATTTCCCTAAGAAATTATTTTTAGAAATTGCCCTAAAAATTACCCTAAAAATTTTAGCTAAAATAGCTAAAATTTTTAATTAAAATTTATCGCCAAATCTTCTTAGTAAAAATTTTAAAACTAAATTTTCATTGGCAAAATAACCATGTTTAATCCTTTAACATGAAGTCTTCTTTGCATGATATATGGAACATGGTTAAATAAAATTTGAGTAAAAATATTTTCATTATCAAAAATAAATTTGGTACCAAAAAATACCACATTTTGATAATCTTTTGCTACTCGATCAGTAAGCTGGGAAAGCTTTTCAACGATATCGGTATCATAGCCAATATAGGCTTTAGCAAAACGTCCATTAGCATTGCAATAATTTTTATATTTATTCAAAACTGTTTTGGTTCTGCGACGCATATCTCGCCATCTTTTTTCTTCGCTAAATGTATTTGAATCAAGCTCTCCTACGGTCACAAAAATAAAATTTTTAAATATTCCTGGAAATAATTTTTTAATTTCAAGTAAGCAATTCATTCCACTTCCAAAGGTTTGATCAACGATTATCGCAGCAGTTGGAGCTGATTTATCAATAGCCTCATTATTTTGTTCACAGCTTTCGCTTCCATAGCTGTAAAACATGGTTTCTTTTTGAGTTAAATTTCGTTTAAAACGTTCATAAGTATTTCTGATGGTTAATCCAATCATTACAAAAACTGAAGTGATTAAAATCGTGATCCATCCACCTTCATAAAATTTTTCAAAAATTGTAATTGCCAAAATTGCAAAACATACCACGAATCCAATTACCGCAATTGAAAATTTAGAAAGCCATTCTCTTTTTCTTCGACGATGTCTGATCCAATAAATGGAAAGTCCAAGCAAAGAAAGTGAGAATGTTATAAATACATTTATCGAATATAAAACCACTAAAATATGAACTGATCCTTGAGTTATAATCAAAGTAGCAATCGCTGAAATTGTCATGAATAAAACTCCATTTTTAACTACTAATCTAGAGGAAAGGGAGCTAAAAGATTTTGGCATCCATTCATCACTTGCCATATTGGCAATAACATTTGGACCAGCTAAAAATCCCGCATTTGCCGCAACAACCAAAAGTCCTGCTTCAAAAATTAAAACTATCGGAACAGCTATTGCTCCAATATTAAAATCACCATAGTTAAGATTGGAAGTAATCGCATAAAAAACTGTAGCGTTTAAGGTTTGACCATCGACCTTATTAACTCCCCAAAGAAGATAAATTAAAATAATTCCTGCAGCCATAAATGCCAAAGAAATCGCAACCAAAAACATGGTAATTTTTGCAGTTCTAACTCGAGGTTCACTTAAGGTGTTAACATTATTTGATACTGCTTCAAGACCCGTATAAGTTCCACCACCCATTGAAAATGCTTTTAAAAAAATCGATAAAAGCATAAACCATCCAAGTGAATTTTTCATTTCATAACTTTCGTTTAAAGCTTGAGGAACAAGCTCTGAAATGCCATGACGATGGGCAAAAATTCCGTAAATAATTAAGAAAAAATGGGTTATGATAAAACCTAAAAAAATTGGTAAAAGAAATTTTATCGATTCCTTCATTCCTCGCAAATTTAACACTGCTAAAATTGCAATCAAAAAAATTGCAATTGGAAGTTTTGCTTCCTGAAATCCAGCAGGTAAAAAACTAAAAATTGCATCAACTCCACTAGCAATTGAAATTGCAATCGTCAAAACATAATCGATTATCAATGCTGATCCCGAAACTAATCCTGCATATTTTCCAAGTAAACGAGTTGCAACGCGATATCCTCCTCCTCCATTTGGAAAAAGCTCGATCACTTGAGTGTAAGCATAAGAAATAATAAAAACCGTAAAAGCTGTTGCAATCGCAAGATAGATTGCTAATTCTTCATGAGAACCTAAGGCAAGAAATGCTTCTTCAGGACCGTAGCAAGATGATGAAATACCATCCGCTCCAAGTCCAATCCATGCTAAAAACGCAACCAAAGAAATACTTTTTCTGGTTTCTTGATCAAATGGATTTCGTGGTGGACCAAATAAAAAATTGCGAATTTTTTTTATCATAAAATTTATAATGAAAGAATTAGAATTTTTTAAATAAATAATTTTTAATTATTTTATTTAATCTTAACTATTCTTCTTAATAACTAACTAAGTTTAACAAACTTTGTTAAGTTTTTTCATCAATGCCATGATTAAATCTTTATCCTTAATAAATCTTGTTTTTTCAAGACCAGATGAAATATCAATCATGCTTGCTTTGGTTATTTTAATTGCTTCATTAATATTATCAAGTGTCAATCCACCTGCCAAAAACCATGGCTTTGTGAAATTAAAATTACCTATAATTGACCAATCAAAACTTTGTCCACTCCCTGATTTAGCTCCATCTAGCAAAAAATAATCAGCAATATCGTCAAAATTTTTTAAATCTTCGAGATCATTTTTATTAATAATATTTTTACCAATTATAACTCCAATATCGGGATATTTATTTTTAAATTTTAGAAAATATTGATGATTTAAATTACCGTGAAATTGTATATAATCTGGCTTGAAATTAATAATTATCTCATTTAAAAAATCCATGTTTGGCTCTACAACCACCGCAACCTTTCGCGATTTGACAATAAAATCAGCAATTAATGATGAATTTTTTGGCTCAACATAACGAAGTGATTTATTGTAAAAAACTACTCCCGTAAAATCACATCCACATTGATCGACAAACTCGGCAATTTTTGAGTCAGTAATTCCGCAAATTTTTACTTTCATTTTAAAATTTAAAACCTGCAGGAAGTGGTATTCCAGCTGTTACTTTTTTGAGCATTGAAGAAGATCCTTCATCGGCTTTGGCTTTAGCAGAGTTAATTGCAACGATTAATAAATCTTCAAGGATTGATTTTTCATCACTTTTAAAAAGCGAATCATCAATTTCTATTTTTTTGACAATGCTATTTCCCATGATTACAACCTTTACTAATCCACCACCTCCAGATCCTTCAAATTCAGTATTGGCGATGTCCTCCTCAACTTTTTTCATTTTATTTTGCATTTCTTGTGCTTGACGCATTAATGATTTCATGTCCATAAATTTAAGAAGAATATTTGTTAAAGAATTTTTTTAATTTGTATTTAGCAATTGTTGAAGCTTTTCTGATATAACCAACTTTTTCAACTGGTTCTTTGGCGAAAAGATCAAACTCATATTTTTTAGAACCTTTTATTTCAATTTGCAAACTAGCAATTTTTGAATCTTTTTTGATTGGAGCATAAATTGGATCGCTATATTTAACATTAACCGTGATGTCCTTTAATTCAAGATAACGAGGAATATTTATGGCAATATCTTCCTTAGAGATTGCCGTAACTTTTTCTTGATTACCTAACCAAATATTTAGATCCAAAACATCTTGATTTTGCTTAAATAATTCTAATTTTTTATAACCAAAAAAACCGTAATCCATCATCTCAGTAATAACATTTGCTCTTTGTTTAGGGGTTTTCATTTTATTTACAACCGCAACTAAACTTCGATTATTTCTGCGAACAAATTCGACAACTCCGTAACCTCCTTCATTGGTATGTCCAGTCTTTCCAACGATAATTCCTTCATAATTATTTTTAATTAAAGGATTACGATTTCTTTGAGTGATATTTTGATAAGTAAATTCGGGAATTGAAAAATAACTCGCAAACTCGGGATATTGCTCATAAAGATGAATAACCAAATTGGCTAAATCTCTCAAACTGGAATAATGATTAGGTTCATGTAATCCATGAGGATTGGTAAAATGACTATTCTTCATGCCCAGCTCAAAGGCTTTTAGATTCATCAGCGATGCAAAATTTTCAACTCCTCCTCCAACAGATTGAGCAAGAGCAATTGATGCATCATTTGCTGAAACTGCTAATAATCCTTTGATTAAATCATCGATTGAAACTACATCTCCATAGTTTAAAAACATTGAAGATCCAGATTTTCGCCAAGCATCTTTTCCAATTAAACATTGATTATTTAAACTAATTTTACCTTTTTTTACTTGATCGAAAACTACCAAAGCTGTCATCAATTTAGTCATCGAGGAAGGAGCCATTCTGGTATCAGCGTTTTTTGATAAAAGAATTTCTTTACTATCTGCATCAATTAAAAAATAAAATTGAGCATCATTAAGGTTTGGCGCAAACTCTTCTTTGGCTTGGATAGGATTTGTACAACTAACAATGACAATAATTGCTAGAAGTAATATAAATTGTGATTTTTTAACAAAATCTAACATTTTTTATAAATTTAATTACTTATTAGCTAAAGATTTATTTTCTTTGATATTTTCTTTAGCAATATTCTTGTTAATAGTTTTACTATCATTTTTTATCTCATTATCGCCATAATTTTCTATTAAAGCAATATCGCTAAATTCACTATTTTCAGCAATTTGTTGATTTTTTTTCTTTTGAATTTGTTGTTTTTTTTCATTAACTAAAATTTTGCTAAATTCAAAATCATCTTCACTTCGACTGCTATTAATTTTATCCACAGCACTTTGAATATCATTATTAGCAATTAATAAATATTTTTTTTCACTTATCGCTGAAGAATTGCCAAATCGATCGCTACTAGGTATTTTAATCATGTCAAATTCAGCTCCTGTATATTTGAATGGTGGATTATTTTGAGTGTTATAACTTACTTCAAAAATATCTGGAGGAACTGAATTTGCTGGATTATTTTTTGATAGTTCATTGAT
The DNA here is from genome assembly GCA_945878005.1 of Rickettsia typhi. Lineage (GTDB taxonomy): Bacteria > Pseudomonadota > Alphaproteobacteria > Rickettsiales > UBA1997 > CAILUF01. Next base: position 21,698 of record CAMCSJ010000003.1, read on the forward strand.
AGTTGATCGATCTGGATAATATTGCTTAGGAACATATTCTCCAACATTGTAAATTGGAACATATCCTTGATATTTTTCTTGAGAAGCGATATAATCAGAGATCTCCTCCTTATTTGGAGGAGTTGATAATATCACTTCATTGGCAATAGCTTTGGGTAAAACTCTGTTACTGTTAATCTCCTTAACTTGTTCACCAAATTTTTTTACAAATAAATTATTTACCGAATCATCTTTATTTGAACAGCAACAAACAAAAATCATGAAAATAACATTAATAATTTTGGGAAATTTTTTAAGAAAAATTTTCATTAATTTACTTTAACTAAAATTGCTTCATGACCAGAATTTAAAACATTAGCAACTAATTTTCTTGCTTGATTTTTATTGGTAAAAGGTCCAAGTAACACTCGATAAATTCTACGATCTTGAGTTTCAACTAATTCAACTTTACCACGATGAAATTTTTTCATGGTTTTTAATTCTTCATCCGCAACTTCTTTTGCTATGTAAGATCCTACTTGAACGTAATATTTTTTTACTGAATTTTTTTCTAAATCATTTTTATTTTTAATATTTTTATTAGCAAAAATTTCCTTGGGTTTATTTGCTTGCTTAGGTTCTTTTGGGTTATTTTTGATATCTTTATTTTCAATATTTTCTTCATCTTTACTACTAGCTAAATCATATTCGCTAATGATTTTTTCATCTTGTCGACCTGCGAAAACCATGCTATCTTTTTCATTATTTTTTACATTATCTGGGAAAGTTTTATTTCGCTCTTTTGAAGATGGAGTTTGAAGGGTTTGAGCAATTTGTTGTGAAGCGTAATTTGAATAATTTTCTCTTTTTTCAGGAATAATTGTCGTTGATTGCTGTTCTTGCGAAGCTCTATTGGCATTGACTATATTGCCTTCTTGCCCATCTAAAACCTGAGCATTAAAATCGGGAACTTTTGTAATAATCGCTTTGTAATTCCCTTGAAGATCAACAATTCTAATTTTTGCTTTCTGCGTTTCAGGTGAACAGCAAGTAAGATTAAAAAAGATTACTATTAAAAAAACTTTGAAAAAATATTTAGTCATTTTTGAAAATTTTAATTTATAAATTTTACCTAGAGTGTAAGGTTTAAAATTAAATTACAAAAAAACAACTAATAACTTTAAAATTATAATTATTTTTAATTTTTAAAAAAGTTTTTGAAATTATAATTTGAGCATAATTAGAAAAATTAGCAAAAATTTTTGAAGGAAAAATTAATAATAAATTAAAATTATTTAATCTTTTTTTTCTGTCGAATCGTCAAATAAAATTCTGTTAGAACTACCTTCCAAATCATCATATTGCTTATTTTTTAATGCCCATAAAAATGATAATAATCCTACAAGACTAAGCAAAAGAGCTAAAGGTATTAAAAAAATTAAGACCGACATTTAATGTTTTTATTTTTAAAAAATTTATTAATTCTAAGTGAATTTAAAATCACCAATAATGATGATGAAGACATTGCAATAGCTGCGATAAGAGGCATAACCATTCCCATCATCGCAAATGGTAATGCGATCAAATTGTATATCAATGCTAATAATAAATTTTGCTTCATAATTTGAAATGCTTTTTTACTGCCAATGAATAAGGAAATTATCGGCGATAATTTTGTAGAATTTATCAAAATATCAGCAATGTTTTTACTAAGATCACTTGCATTAGTAAAGGAAACTGAAACCGTTGAAATTGCAAGTGCTGGAGCATCATTTAAACCATCGCCAATCATCATAAAATTGTGATTATTTTTTTTCATATTTTCTAAAAATTCCGCTTTTTGTAAAATTGATTTCTGATAATAAAATTCTTTTATACCAAGTTTTTGAGCAATTATTTCAACATTTTTCTGATGATCTCCCGATAGTAAAATTATCTTCTTGCCAATGCTCTTTAAAAAAGAAATTACTTGATATGCATCTTGCTTAATTTCATCATCAAAAACAAAAACTAATTGATGATCTGCGAATTTCATAAAAGTTGTTAATTGCTGATAGTTTTCATTGTATTTAGATAATATTTCTTGAAAGTTGTTAAAATTAATGTTGCAATATTGCGATCTTCCTAACCTAACATCTAGAGGCATTTGATCGTTAAAATTTCTAAAAAAATCTTCATTTAATTGGCAATTAATTTTATTATTTTTTAATTCATCAATTATTTGTTTTAAAAATTCCACGGTAATTTTTCCACTTAATCCTTGAGATTTTTCTTCATGAATTACAAGATCAAAATTATGATTAGGACAACTTGCTAATAATGCTTTAGAAATAGGATGAGAGCTATTTTTTGCCATTGCTACTGCAATCGTCAAATAAAAATCCTCTTGGTTTTTTTCTAGTTTTTTTATAGAATTATTTTCAATTGAATAAATCGATTTAAGTCTTGGAGTTCCTAATGTTAAACTTCCAGTTTTATCAAAAATTACCATATCGATTTTGTTAATTTTTTCTAATGCTTCACCATTTTTAACCAATATTTGTTTGGTAATAAATCCCGATATCACAATAGTTTGAACGATTGGAATTGCCAATGCCAAAGCACATGGACAAGTGATAATTAAAACTGCAGTAGCATTCATAATTGCTTGAGTAAATGATTTATCAATTACCAAAAACCAAATTACAAAAGTTAAAAATGCCAAAATATGAACTAAAGGTGTATAAATTTTTGATAATTTTTGTGCTATTAATTCACAGGAATTTTTACTATTTTGATTTTGATTTATTAGGGCAATAATTTGAGATAATAAATTGGAATTAATATCGCTAGTAATTCTTACCTTTATGGGCTGAGAAATATTGATAGATCCTGCATAAACCATGCTATCCTTGGCAATTTTTTTTAAAATTATTTCACCCGTTAACAAGCTATCATCAATTTCACTTTCACCTTCAATTACAATTCCATCGCTAGCAATTTTTTCACCACAAGAAATTACTAAAATCATATCTTTTTGTAATTTTTTTATTGGTAAAATTTTGATTACTTTCTCTTCTTCGACTCTTGCATAACTGGCATTTAATAAACTAAATTCAGTTGCAATATTAAAAGCTTTTTTTCTAGCTTTCATTTCTAAAAATCTTCCAATCAACAAGAAAAAAGTTAACATTACTGCTGAATCAAAATAAACATGATCTCCACCTTGATAAGCCTGAAATAAACTTACAATTCCAGCTAAAATTATTGCCAAACTAATTGGTACATCCATATTGGCGAAACCATTTGCTAGAGCTTTATAAGCTGAGATAAAAAAAATCCGAGCAGAATAAATTATCACTGGTAGCGCAATTAATGCCGAAATAAATTGTAAAAATTGATGCGAAGCAAAGCCCATTTCTTCGCTATTATTAAACCATAATATGAATGAAAAAAACATAATATTTCCTGCACCAAATCCTGCAACTCCTAGAGCTTTAAGTAGTGAGTTATTATATTTTTTTTCTTCTTCTTGAATTATTTCCTGATCAAATGGTAAAAATTTATAACCAATTTCACTTACTTGATGAATTATTTTATTAGCATCTGAAATTTCTCCTTGAAAATCTAAACTCAAAACTTTGCGAGTTAAATTAATTCTTGCCTGCAAAACTTTGGGATTTTTTAGTAAAATACTCTCAATTAACCAAACACATGCTCCGCATTGCAATCCTTGAACCATAAGCTCTAAATGCCATGAATTGCTAATTTCATTTTTGTGATTATTGGAGATATCATCGCTTAAATTTTCCTCAAAATTATTATTTAAATTTCTTGAAGAATTGTTTTTTAAATTCTTTTTTACAAATTCACTAATGTCAAAATTTCCATTTAAATCAGGTTTTAAATTAGCTTCACTAATATTTTTTTCTCTGATTTGATAGTAATTTTTTAAACCCATCGATTCAATAATTTCATAGGCCTTTTCACATCCCTTACAACAAAAGTTTTGTTGATGTATACTTAATTTTAATTCACAATGTTTACAATTATTATTTTCTAACAGCATTTCACTGAATTACATATTTTTTAACAACTTGTAATATTTCTGATGAATTTTCAATAATTATCTCAAATTCCCATTGTCCTTTCTTTGGAAAATCAATAACTGCTTCAAACCATCCATTTTCAACATTCTTTAAATCTACTTCAAAATCAATTCCTTCTTGAGTTGGACGTCTTATAATTGCGTGAATTTTAGCTGAGTTTAAATTACGCTGATCTTTATCAATTGCCATCACCTTCAAAATACCTTTACTATTTCCTAGATTTGTAAACTCAATTTCAACTTTCCAGCCAAGTTTTTTTTGTTGATCCACTAATTGCAATATTTGATTATGATCAATTCCCTTCTCATAAGCATCTTTACTAACCACTCCTCGATAAGTTTTACTAGAAATAAAAATATATGAAATATCAACTAAAATAAAAACCGCAAAAAAAACTACAAAAAAATAGGGAATTTTACTTTTTTTAATTGGATTAGGCATTTTTTTTAATGTTTTTTTTATGATTATTATTAATACCCTTTATAGCAAAAATAAAATCACGAATTATATGTTGATTAGTAGCTTTCAATATTGGTGATCGAGCAATGATTATGTAGTCTTGATGCTTATATAAATATTTTATATTAGCTTTTAAAATTTCGCGAAGTCTTCTTTTAATTAAGTTTCTTTGATTCGCTAATTTACTGACATTTTTAGAAACCGTATATCCTACACGGCAAAAATTTTCAACAAAAAATTGTTGTTTTTGATAATAATCTGTTATTTTTTTAGAATTATCTAGCGATGAATTTTTATTTTCTTTAGATGAATTTTTATTTTCTATAAGGGAATTTTGGTTATTTTGTAGATGATCCTTATCTAAATTTGGTGAGTGATTTTTCTGCTCTAAAATTTGTAATTTTTTACAATTTTCAAGATCTTTGATTTCTGATTGATTTTTTTTAAAATAAGTTTTTGGCGTTGGAGCAGTAAGAATGATAAAGTTTGAAACTACAAATTTATTGGCAATTTTACTTACCTTATTAAATTCAGCAGTTTTTTTAATTGATAAGATTTTTAGATGCATTTTTTGCCTTTTAAACTAAACATAATCAATTAATGGATAACCAAAATAAGATTAATATGATATTGATATATTTGGTAAAATCCTTATAATTAATTAAAATCTTTTATACTTAATCTAAGAGTAAAACAGCTAATTTAATTCTGCTAATTGACTTAATCTTTAAATTAAAATCAACGATTTCATTTCAAAAATATAAAATTAAATGCTAATTTATACTGTTAGTGAAGCACGACCTTTTGCTCTTCTTCTTGCTAATACTCTACGACCTGCAGCACTTGCCATTCTAGATCTAAAGCCATGTCTTCTTTTGCGTACTAATTTGCTTGGTTGCCAAGTTCTTTTCATAAAAATAATTTGTTAAAAACTTTAAAAATCTATCGTAATATAATTTTTTTACTAATTTTAAATAAATTTGTGTAATTTATTTAATTAATAAATTTGCTACGATAATCAACTATAAATAAATTAAATCTCATTAATGGAGGCGAAAATAGCCTAGTTAAATTGAAATAGAATATTAATTTCAATTTATAAACCTGTTTATTACATCAAAAATAGTTTTTATTTTTTAAATAAACCCTGATTATCATTTGATTTTTCTTAGATTATAATGATATTAATTTCGATTAATCAAATACAATCTAGCTAAATAAACATTGACCTCAACACTCGATCCAAAGATAAAATATATGCCATTACATCTCTACATTCTAGTAAATGAACTTTTATTTGCAAGCATTTTATCGATAAAATCTAGCAATGCTAAATATTAAGGTTTTGAATTTACAATTTTATTATCATTGTTTAAAAGCAAAATTTTTGGTTGAAAATTTTTTGCCTGATCAAGTGGTAAACTGCCGTAAGCAATTATGATAACTGGATCGCCGATTTGAACTTTTCTAGCTGCTGCACCGTTAATCTTAATTTCTCCTGAATTTCTTTGAGCACTAATTGCATAGGTTGTAAATCGTTCTGCATTATTAACATTTAATACATCGACTTTTTCATTAACCAAGATTCCTGATTGATCGAGAAGTTCTTGATCAATCGAAATTGAACCTTCATAATTAAGATCAGCCTGAGTTACAAGAGCTCGATGAATCTTAGAACGCATTACGGTAATTTGCATAATAATTTGATTATTTATTTGAAATTAAATTAGAAATTTATTTGGCTGGAATTATTTTATAAATAATTAATCCAAAATTTTTGATTAATTTTGCTTTAGAACCTACAAATTTATAACTTAAAAATTTATTTTACAATAAAATTTGCCATTAGATTTACCCTTAAAAAATTAACTAACTAAACATAAATTTTTATTTACAAAATTTTATTTTCGATTTCTTTAATAAATTTTTTTGCTAAACCCAGTAAATCAGATAACGCATCGCGGATTTTTGCATCCACTCCAATATTGGTTTTTGCCCATTCTTTAACCCATGGTCTTGCTAAATCCCAAATATTAAGATCAGGATCTAAAGTAACTCCAACTCCTTCAACTAACATTAAAGTTTTTTGAAGTAACAGCAATTCTGGCTTGGTTTCCATTTGATATTCTCTAGTCATTTCAATTAAACTTGTTAGTAATTTTGCAATTGATATGTCAATTACATTAGCTCCAACGATCATTTCCCCAATTTTTCGACAAGATAATGCAAGATCATCAATATTGGTATTAGCAGGAACAAATCCAGCTTTTATGTGAATTTCTGCAACATGACGATATTGACGATGCAAGAAACCAATCAATACTTCAGCAACTGCAATTCTGGTTTTGCGATCAATTTTTCCCATAATTCCGAAATCAACAACTGCAATATCGCCATTTTCTTTTAAAAATAAATTACCTGGATGCATATCTGCATGAAAAAATCCATGAACATAAACTTGATTAAAATAACTCAAAACAAGGTTTGAAGCGATTTGTTTTTTATCAAATTTGCAATTTGCAATTTCTTTTTGGTTAGAAAATGCAATTCCTTCAATCCATTCTAAAACTAAAATTTTTGAAGAACAATATTGCCAAAAAATTTCAGGAACATAAAAACCTTTAATATTTTGTAAATCTTCGCGAAGCTTTGATCCGTTTGATGCTTCATGAAGAAGATCTAATTCATATTTAGCAGTTTGTTGCAATAATTCCGCAATATCTAAAAATGTTTTGGCTAAGAATTGTGAAAATATTTTAACAAATTTTGCAAGTAATTTTAAAGTTGCAATATCCCGATTCATGGTCTTGATAATGTTAGGGCGTAAAATTTTTACCGCAACTTTTCTTCCATTGATTAATTTGGCTTTATGAACCTGTGCAATTGATGCGGATGCAATCGAATTAAAATCAAATTCACTAAAGATTTTTTTAAATTTATCGCCATATTCAGATTGTAAAATTTGCTGAAGAGACTTGTCATCAAAGGGTTCAACATTATCTTGAAATTTTGATAATAGCTGAGCAATTCCTTCGCCAATTAAATCTGATCTAACCGATAATAACTGACCGAGCTTTACAAAAGAAGGTCCAGCACTTTTAAAAAATAAGTAAACTGCCTTACTGCGATTTAAAATAAAAATTGGTGATAGGATTACAAAGAGAGTTATTAATCTTAATAAATTTATTAGCGATAAAATCATGATTGATTATTGGTCTTTTATACATTTTTCAGATCCGTCTGGGCATTCAATTTCTTTTGATTTAATTTCACTACCAAAGCTTTTTGAATCAGCATTTGAACCTTCATGCAAATCAACATTTATTACATCAAGATTAACATTATCAACTCCTGCCCAACCAAATAAATGCTCTATTACTTGAGATAAAACTCGCAAAATATTGTTGGTAATATTTCGGGTTTCATTTAGCATTGATTGAATAATTCTTGTTTCAGTTTTTCCTAATTTAAGAATTAATGCCAATTCATCAACTGTAATAATGTTAAAAAAAAGCATTATTATAATAATTGAAAAAGTTGTAGAGGTCAACAGCATAGCTACTCTCAATGGCGAGTAATGATTCATAAATTATTGAAATAAAATTAAATTCTAGATTTTTATTTTTTAAAACCCCTGATAAATTAAGTAAAGTATTTTATGATTTTAAATTTTAAAAATTACAATATTTTAAATAATTTAATTTGTAAATATTTTTTCAAAAATTCTAAATCAATAATTTCTAATTAATTTTATTTATTTTAATAATATCGCTATTAATCCTCAACTTATTTCGTAATTTTCTTTACGCATTCACCAAAATAGGATCTAGGGCTGAGAGGTCTTGCCTTATAACTAGTTGCAATAAGATGTGAGAATGTCATATCATATATTTTTTCTTGACGAGATGTAATTTCAAAAGCTAAATCATTATCTTCATTGATACAAAATTTTTTTTCTTTTAAAAGTTTTTGCAATAAATTAAATTCGATTTTGCTAATTTTTACATTTTGATTTTTTACTTCATTGCCCAATTTTTTATAATTTTTTTCTAAAAATTCTTCGCTTATTGTAAAAATAAAACTATCTCTTTCTCCCGTGCTATGAAGCGATATTTTAGCATATTTAACAGAATTAGCGCATGATGATAAAGCAATCATTAATATTATTATTTTTAAAATTTTATAGCTCATAAATTTATTTAGCTGATTAATTATTTTAATTAAAATTATTTTCACACTATTTCACGTCACTATTTCACGCAAGTAGAATTATCTAGCTAGTTTAGATGATATTTTATTAAATTCAAATTATTTATTATCTTACAAAAATTTGATAATCATCACAATTTTTTAGCATTAATTGAGAAAATTTATTTAAAAACATTTTTAGTTAATTTCAACTAATAAATTTAGTTTTAATTTATAATTATTTATGTTTAGTTTTAGTAGGTAAATTTGAATAATAAAATTATTTTTGATTTTTAAAAAATTTTTCTGACAAAAATTGTTAATTTTAAATTAAAAAAGATAATTTTTGACAATTCGTCATTTAAAATTATATTGTAAAAATATTTTTGATATTAAATCATTAATTTATTGAAATAGTAGTTAAATTTTTAAATAGCATTATGAAGTTTTTCTATTTTATTGCGTTATTTTTAATTATTTCACTAAAGGCATTTGGCCTAGAAGAAGTAAGTCAAAAACATTTTTATTATTGGAAAATAATTAGAGTTGTCGATGGTGATACGCTTGAAATTGCCAATGAATTTTTACCAAAAGAACTCAAACTTTTTATTAGAATTAGAGGAATTGACACTCCTGAAAAATCTCCTAAAGCCAAATGCATTAAGGAAAATATTTTAGCACAAAAAGCTTTTAAATTTACCAAAGATTTTATTGAAACAGCTCAAAATAATCACAAAAAAATTGCCTTCACAAATATTAAATGGGATAAATTCGGTGGAAGAATTCTTGCTACAGTTTTGGTTAATGGCAATGATTTATCAACGCAACTTCTAAAAAATAAATTAGCTCGAGCATATAATGGCGAAAAGAAAAAAAGCTGGTGCGAATAATTTAAAATGAAATTTATCTAAGATAAATTTTCTTAGATGTTCAAATTTTTATAGTGAAAAAAATTCCAGATTTATAGATTTAGAGACATAAATATCAGATCATCAATTGATATTTCATTTTTAAAAAAACTCAAAATCTAAAATGGTTCGAAAAAACGATATTGCTTGACAATTTGATATTTTTACAAAAAATAGAAATATAATTTTTTTATAGTTACTATCCCTCAAGACCGCGAAATATCAATATTTACCGTATTTAAATCTCAATTTTTACGCCATATTATGTTAATTATATCGTTAAACTAAATAATTAATTTTTTAAATAATATGGAATTTTTAAATAAAATTTTTACACAGCAAAAACCAGTTTTTCAATCTTCAAACTATGATTTTATGGTTGATGATTTGGAAGCTTTGAAAAAAAATCTTAAACTCGAAGAAGAGGCATTAAAAAAAACTATTTCACAAAATTTTAATTTTGAAAATGATCATAAAATTGATGAAATTAAAAATTTGATGAAGGTAAAAATTGATGAAAAACATCATGAATATCATCGCAATAACGCATCGAATAGCAAAAGATTTCATGACATGGAAATAATGCTTGGAATTGATGAAATCGAGATATTAAAAGATAATTTTGAACATGATTTAGATGAAAAACTTACTCACTTTAAAACTGAAATTAGCGATCAAAAAAAACAAATTGCCGAAATTGAAAATTCCATAAAATTATTTAAACTCGAAAATAATATTAATCGTCCAGCGATTTATCCTTCTAGGCGAGATAAATGGTTTGCTTATATTTTAATAGCTCTTTTAATGATTTTTGAAATTGGATTTAGCGGAAGTTTTTTTGCTAAAGGCAATGAATTGGGTTTGATTGGTGGAATTTCATTTGCATTTGTAATTACTTTAATAATGGTTTTGGGATCGGCTTTTGTTATTAATTTTTTTTACAAAATAGCTTTTGTAAAAAAGCATAAAAAAAATTCTACAAAAAATTGTTACACTTTCATTTTTTTGTTTTTTATAATAATGCCCTTGATATTGAATTTATTGATTGCACATCATCGCGAAGAGGTTGCCAATTTAAATCCTTCCGCATTTAATTTTGGTAAGATTTTTGAACCAATTAATGAATTTGATTCAATTTTATTAATTATTTTTAATTTAATTTGTTTAGCGGTTTGTACATATAAATTATACCACCTCTTTGAACCATTCTCAGAATATGAAACACTTGATCGTAGACATAAAAAATTATTAGCAGTTTTTAATGAATTAAAGAAAAATCAAAACGAATATTTTGAAGCGCAAAAGAAAAAAACAAGCGAAGAAATTGAAAAAAAATATCAAGAAATCGGTGCCAAAAGTTCCGAGCTTCAAAACATGTA
>CAMCSJ010000004.1 GCA_945878005.1 Rickettsia typhi
AAATTTAGAACTAATATTTTTAATGGCTTACCAGGAATTCAATTTGATGGATCAAATGATTTTATGTTATCTAGTTCAACTGGAATTAGCGGAAAAGGATTATCAATTTTTATGGTTGCAAAAAGAAATATTTTTGGAAATAACAACGGAATTCTTTCGGAAATTTAATCGACAGGAACTGATGACTTTGGTGCTGGAAATATTCAGGCCTTTTATGATCAAAATTCTGGATCTTATTTTACCGTAAGTACTGGAACTTGGTATTCCAATGTTTCTCAACCAACTCCTGTTGATAATAATACTTTTGCAGTTTCGACAATTTTTAATGGTACAAATAATATTTCATATTTAAATTCTTTTGTTGGAAATACAGTAGTTGGATCTCCAACATTTTATATTGATAGAATTTTTACAGGATCAAGATTTACAGGAAATAATCCTAATAGTTTTTTTAATGGTTATATTGCTGAAATTATTATTTTTAATCGCGGACTCAACACTGAAGAGCGTCTAGCTATCTTTGCTTATTTAGGAAAAAAATACGCCATTAAAGTTTCTTAATTTACTTCGAGTAATTTATCTGCATTAAAAAATTATTTTATCCATATTAAAACACTATTGCTGTAAAATCTATTTTTATAAAATTTAAAAATTAATTTTGTAAAAGATATTATTTTATAAATTATTAACAAATAGCATTTTTAACAGGGTTTTAATAAAAAATAATAAACCCAATTAGATAAACAAAATATTAAAATAAAATACGGTAAAAAATTGAACAAAAATTATTCTTCTAAATTAAAAGCCTTCTCTCTTATCGAGCTCTCTATCGTAATTCTAATCATTGGAATTTTAGTTGCAGGAGTAACCTCTTCTTCGCGATTAATTAAAAGAATGAAAGTTGTAACTGCCCAAAATTTAACTCGCAACTCTCCTGTTTCTTCAATTAAAGATTTATCAATGTGGTATGAAACTTCACTTGATGAAAGTTTTAATAATGATGAAGAATCTGATGGAAGTACAATTTCTGTTTGGTATGATATTAATATCCAAAGCTCAATTAAAACCAATGTAATTCCTCCTGCAGTTGCTAATCGTCCTAAATTTACTGAAAATGCTATCAATGGACTTCCTGTTGTAAGATTTGATGGAGTTGATGATTATTTTAGAGCTGATATGGCAGGAATTTCTGGTCCAAAAATTACTTATTTTGCGGTAGCCAATAGAAATTCATTTAGAACTGAAATTTCGGTGATAACTGGGGTATCCAATGAGGCATTTCATGATTTTGATAATGTCCAATCTTTTATGGGCTTTTATTCAACTAATGGTGGAGGTGAATTATGTTCTCACCGAGCTTCTGCAAAAATGTCATCACTTGGTTATTATCCAGCCAATGGAGTAAATTATGTTGGTAGTGGAGTTTTTAACGGATCAACCAATATCCTTTATTATAACGGCGTAGCTTCTCCTGCTGTAGCATCTTCAGGAAATTTTAAAATTGATAAGCTATTCATTGGAGGAAGATATGTTAGTGGAAACTTTAGTACCTCTTATTTTGGTGATATTGCTGAAGTTATAATTTTTTCTAGAGCATTAAATGATGAAGAGCGCAAATCAATCGAACAATATCTTGGAAAAAAATATGGTATTAAAGTTTCGTAGTTAAGCATTTTTAATATGGTTTTAATAAAAAATAATAAACCCAATTATATAAACAAAATATCAAAATAAAATATGGTAAAAAAATGAAAAAAAATCATTCTTCTGAATTAAAAGCCTTCTCTCTTATAGAGCTTTCAATTGTAATTCTAATCATTGGAATATTAGTTGCAGGAGTAACTTCTTCTTCGCGATTAATTAAAAGAATGAAAGTTGTAACTGCCCAAAATTTAACTAGAAATTCTCCCGTTTCTTCAATCAAGGATTTGTCAATTTGGTTAGAATCTTCACTTGACGAAAGTTTTGATAATGCTGAGGAATCTGAAGGAGTTAATATCACAAACTGGTATGATATCAATCCTCAAACATCTTTTAAATTCACTGTAAATCAACCAACTCTTGCTAACAAGCCAGTTTTTGCAGAAGCTGGAATTAATGGAATTCCTTCAGTCAAATTTGACGGAAATTCTAGCGATTTTATGCTTCTACCAAATTATAATTTAAGTAGCAATAAATTAACATTTTTTATAGTAACTAATAGAATTGTTGCAAATGAAGGAACTGCAATATTGGATTCAATTGACCCAAGTTATGTAAATGATTGGGCTGATCCAGGTTCAATTCACCTTTGGGAAGTTTCAAGTCAATTTAAGGCTTGGAAGGGTGGAGGATCATTTCCATTGTCATTTTTTACTCATCCTGGAAATGGTGTTCCATATATTTCAACTACTACTTTTGATGGAGCAAATAATATAGTTTATCTTAATGGAACACCTTCTCCTGCTGTTGCATATACTGGTTATCATTTTTTAAAAAATTTATATATTGCTTGTAGATATTTAGGTGCACCTGGAATTTTTTACAGCGGTTATATTTCGGAAATCATTATATATTCTAGGGTCTTAAACACTGAAGAGCGAAAGGCAATTGAGAGTTATCTTTCCAAAAAATACGCCATTAAAGTTTCATAGTTTTGAAAGAAATTTTTCAAGGTTTTATCTAAAAAATTATTAATTTTATCTTTAAATTATTTATAATAATTTAAGTTAAATAATATTATTTTAAATATTTGTTGTTAGATTTTAATTAGATCACAATATTAATCATTTTATTTGCTACGATAATTATTTTTTTAATCTCATGATCGGCAATAAATTTTTTAACATTTGGATTTGCTAAGGCAATTTTTTCTAATTCACTATTTTGTAAATCTTTGGAAACTAATATAACCGCTCTAAGCTTCCCCATTACTTGAACTGCAATAGAAACTTCATTTTCAACGATTAATTTCTCATTAAATTCAGGATAATTTTCATCTATAATAAAATTTTTATTCCCAAGATTTTTCCATAATTCTTCGCTTAAATGAGGAGTTATTGGACTAATCAGCAAGATCAAATTTTTTAATGCAAAATACATTATTTCAAAATTATTATATTCATCTTTTTTGGCATCTTTTTTGGCATCTTTTTTGGCATCATTATTAGAATCATCATCATTATTGGTGATTGGAAATTTTTCAAGTAAATTAGAAAATTCGCGAATCTTGGCTATTACTCGATTAAAGCTCATTTTTTCATATTCAGCGTTAACTTCAAATATGGTTTTATGAGTTTGTTTAATGATCGATATTTGAGATTTTGAATATAATTTCTCATCAAATTCTTCATCAAATTTTTTGGATAATTTATTATTTAAATCACTTAAATTAATTTTAGAAAAATCACTAAAATTATTATTATTGGTAAAATTTAAAACTAATCTATATAGCCGATTAATATATTTCCATGATCCATCAACTCCGCTTTCGACCCATTCTAAATCACGAGATACAGGACTATCCGAAAGCATAAATAATCTTGCAGTATCTGCTCCATAAGCTCTAATAATATTTGATGGTTCAATAACATTTTTTTTAGATTTGCTCATTTTTTCACTTCTTCCAACCGTTAATTCTTCTTTGGTTTCTTCGTGAATAAATTTCCCCTGCTCTATTTCCACTGCTTGATTTGGATAAACCCAATTATTGGATTGATCCTTAAAGGTTCGATGGCAGACCATTCCTTGAGTAAGTAGGTTTTTAAAAGGTTCATCAACTGATAAATATCCGCATTTTTTTAATGCTTTAATAAAAAATCTTGAATAAAGAAGATGTAAAACCGCATGTTCAACTCCACCGATATATTGGTCGACGGGCATAATTTTATTAACTAAATCTTGGTCAAATGCCTGATTGGATTTTGGCGAAATATAGCGTAAAAAATACCAAGAGCTTTCGAAGAAAGTATCGAAAGTATCAGTTTCGCGAATCGCTTGGTGAGTAATTCCAGTTTCTTTATCCAAGTAAGTGGTAAATCGCCAAGTGGGATGTTTTAGCAAAGGATTTCCAACTCCATCAAATTCAACATCCTTTGGTAATTCAACAGGGAGTTGGTCTTGTGGAACTTCAACAACAGTTCCATCTTCCAAATAAAGTATTGGAATTGGACATCCCCAATAGCGTTGACGAGAAACTCCCCAATCTCTTAAGCGATAATTGATCTTTTTTTCGGCCTGATTTTTTGCAGATAAAATATCAAAAACTTTTTGTTTAGCATCTGAAATATTTAAGCCATTTAGCATTGAAGAGTTAATTAAATATCCATCATCAAGATAAGGTAATTCGATTTGCTTTGGATTATGATTTTCAATATTTGGAGTAATTACTTGAGTAATTTTTAAATTATATTTTTTGGCAAATTCAAAATCACGAGCATCATGAGCAGGACAAGCAAATATTGCTCCCGTGCCATAATCCATTAAAACAAAATTAGCAATATAAACATCAAGTTTTATGGAATTATCTAGCGGATGAATGACTTTTAATTCAGTTTTAAAGCCAAGTTTTTCTTGAGTCTCAAGACTTTGTTCATCAACTGCATTTTTATTGCATTGTTCAAGAAATTTTTTTAACTCCAAATTATTTTTAGCAAGTTCAATTGCCAAAGGATGATTTGCAGAAATTCCAATAAAAGATGCACCAAAAATAGTATCACATCTGGTAGTATAAACTGGAATAAATTTTTCAGTAAAATTTTCAAGTTTAATTTCTTGCGATTGATCAATGGATTGATTATTTGAGTTATCAATGGCAAAATTAATAATTAATCCTTCACTTTTTCCAATCCATTTTTCTTGCATTGAAAGAACTCGATCATCCCATCCAGAAAGATTTTTTAATTCTTGTAAAAGCTCTTCACTAAAATCAGAAACCTTTAAAAACCATTGTTTTAATTTTTTCTTTTCAACTAACGCTCCACTTCTCCATCCTCTTCCATTAATTACCTGCTCATTGGCAAGAACCGTTTGATCAATTGGATCCCAATTAACAAAAGATTCTTTTTGATAGGCTAAACCATTACGAAAAAAATCTAAAAATATTTTTTGTTCATGACCAAAATAATTTGGCAAACAAGTAATTATTTCTCGATCCCAATCAATTGCCAATCCAATAGATTTAAGCTCTTGACGCATGATTTCAATATTTTCTAAAGTCCATTTTTCGGGATGAATCTTATGTTGTAATGCAGCATTTTCGGCTGGTAGTCCAAAAGCATCAAATCCCATCGGATGAAGAACATTAAATCCTTTTAGTGATTTATATCGAGCTAATGCATCGCCAATTGCGTAGTTGCGAAGATGTCCCATATGAATTTTCCCTGAAGGATATGGAAACATTTCAAGGACATAATATTTTGGTTTTAGAGATTTTTCGTCAAATTTAAAGCTATTATTTTTGGCCCAAATTTCCTGCCATTTTTTTTCAGTTTGGTGATGATTATAATTGTTAACTTCTAACTTCATTGAATATATTTGATTAAATTATTTTTTTATAGTTAATTAATAATTAATTTACTAATTACTTTAAGATTTCAGTTTTATATTAAAAAACAATATTTATTTATTAACTTTTTAATAAAAAGTACCAGGCATTTTCATCGGTGGAGTAGTTGGATTAATAAAATTACCAGGATCATTATTAGCTGGAGAAATTGAGTTGTTAAATTGATTTGGAGATAATGAATTAAATGGTGAAAGAGGTTCAAGAGCAGGAGTAAAATTCTTTAATTCTTTATTTTTTTCATCGTAATTATTGAGTGAAGATTTTTCTCTTCCTGATGAATAGAGATTGATGTTATAAACGCAAACAATTTCACTACCATTGCGAAGAGTAAATTGTGCTCCAACCCTTTCAACGATTATATAATCACTGCTAACTCGATAGTTAACTAATGATTCAAAACCATCCGCATCGACATTAAATATCGCAGGAATTTCGGCATTTTTATTTGAAAATTGAAAATAAGTAAATTGACCATTATCAAATACTTTGCTTGGTGCAATTGATTTCTCACCCGTATATTGATAATTAAAATTATACTTACTTAAATCTCGCAAATCCGGTTCGTCAGATAAATTTGTTTTGGCAAATTCAACAATATTTTTTTCCTTCTCATCGGGATAAACAAATTTTACAACAAAAATTAAATTTTTATCAGCGATACTTTTTGCTTCTCTAGCCATTAACTCAAAATGATAAACTCTTTTGCTGGTAATTACGGTCATATTAGTTTCAGATCCATCTTCTCCAACAGGCTTAAGAAATAAGCGATTTCCTAAGCTTTCAAATAGCCATAAGGATGGATTTCCCATTGAGATTGTTCCAATTGATTCACCTTGTTCAAATTCAATAAATCCTTGATAGGTGTAATGACCAATATAGCGATATACTTCATTTGGATTATATAAAAAACTACGAAATTTTTTTTCAGTACCAAGAAACCTTGGCATTTGTGATGCAAAAGCAATATTGTTAATTAAAGTAATTGAGATAATTAGGCAAATAATTTGGAAAATTTTTTTCATATTATTAATTTTTTACACGAAAAAGTTTATAGTTTTCAATCATAAATTTAAGTTTATTTTCTTCAGGATTTTTATTTTTATCTTTGGAATCTTTTGGTTTAGTGATGGGTATAAAATTGAATTTAACTTTTACTAAATATTTTTGAGAAAGATATTTTATTTCCCCAAATTCATCGCTAATTGCAATGGTTGCATCAAATTTAACCTGAGCTTCATTTGGCAATTCAATGTTAAAAAAATTTATAATATTAAATGAATTTTGGGAATTTTTTTGTTTATCATTTCTAATAAATTTAAAATCAATTACATTGATAGTTTTTTTAATATTTTTACCAAAATTTTGAATTGGACTAGCGGGATTTTCTTCGCTAAAAAAATTCTGAAATTTTTTAAATTCACCAACTGATGAAGCATTTTTTATTCGATTAATTTTGGTATTTACATCCTCGATTGAGGCTTTAGAAAAATTATAAGTTTCACGATCATTAACATAAACTAAAATTAAATATTTCGCGATTGCTTCATCGATATTTTTAATTTGCTTATCGTAATTAAGCTTCCCAGATTTTGGTTTTAATTCAACTAAATACGGAATATATTTTGATTGATCTTTTGCTTTAATTATGATTGGATCCTTTACTACCAAGGGAAAAGAGATTTTGATAATTTGAAATACAATATAGCAAATTATAATGGAAAGAATGCTTCCAATTATTAAAATTGTTCGATCACAAATTGGTGCAACATATCGAAATAAATACCAATCAAGCGCATCTTTAAAAAAATTTCCATTTTGAACTTCATCCTTCACGAACTCAAAATATTCTTCAACTGATTCCTTATCTCTTTTAGCGATTTCTTCAAGTTTTTTTTCCATGATGATTATGAAATTTTAATAATTGAATTTGGATTTTTAGCATTAATTAATTCGATCATTTCTGAAGATGATTTATTAATTAAATCTTGATTTGTGCTACGAAACACAAGACTAGTTTGTTGTTCACTTGGATAACTTCCCATTATTACTTCAGGATATTTATTTTGTAAATCGGTTAAATCCTTAGCAATAATACTTTCGGTAAGAGAAATGGTAATTTCTTTTGAAAAGATTTTTTTACCAGTTGGTAACTCTTTTTTGCAAGCAAAAAACATTGCTTGAAAAATTTTGGGAATTCCAGCCATGACAAAAACATTTTTGATTCTAAATCCCGGAGCGCTGGAAATTGAGTTATCAAGTAAGGTTGCAGATTTGGGAATAAATGCCATTTTAAGTCTCGCATCATTAACATTTTCTTTCCCATAATGTTGAAATAAAATCTCTTGAGCTTGGTGATTTAAAACTAATTCATCGTTAAATGCCTTAGCAACTGATAGTGATGTGATATCGTCATGAGTAGGACCAATTCCTCCACTGGTAAAAACATAATCAAATTTTTTATATAAATATTGCAATGCGTCGATAATATCTTTTTCAATATCCTTTACAACCCTTACTTCAATTAGATTAATTCCAATTTCACTAAGATTTTTTGCGAGAAAATTTAGATTTTGATCAATGGTTCTTCCAGATAAAATCTCATCACCAATTATCAAAAAACCTGCAGAAATTGAATCTTTATTTTCCATAAATTATATTGGTAGTTTTAGAGATGAATTAAATTTTATAAAAATTATTTAAGTTTTTTAAAAAATATATTTTAATATTATGAATTTAAAATTACCGCTCTAGCGCAAGCTAATCTTGCGATTGGAACTCGATATGGTGAACATGAAACATAATCCAATCCAATACGATGACAAAACTCAATTGAGTTAGGATTTCCACCATGTTCTCCGCAAATTCCTAATTTAATATTTGGACGAGTTTTACGACCTTTTTGAGTAGCAATTTTAATTAACTCCCCTACTCCTTCTTGATCTAATTCCGCAAAAGGATCGCGTTCTAAAATTCCTGCTTTTTGATATGAGCCAAGAAAATTTCCAGCATCATCGCGAGATAATCCAAAGGTAGTTTGAGTTAAATCATTAGTTCCAAAACTAAAAAATTCTGCTTCATTGGCAATTTGATCTGCGATCAATGCAGCACGAGGTAATTCAATCATGGTTCCAATCATATATTGCAATTTGATTTGATATTTTTCTTCAACTGATTTTTCAACTGCAATTATTAATTCGCGAATAATTTGAATTTCTTTACGAGTTGCAACCAATGGAACCATAATCTCCAAAAGCACATCTTGATTATGCTCTTTTTTTACGATTGATGCAGCTTCAAAAATTGCTCGAGCTTGCATTTCATAGATTTCAGGATAAGAAATTCCTAATCTACATCCACGATGTCCAAGCATTGGATTTTGTTCTTGCAATTGGCTAATGCGATGTTTAACAAAATCAACTTCAACTCCTGCAACTTTTGCAACTTCAATAATTTCACTTTCTTTGTGAGGTAAAAATTCGTGAAGTGGAGGATCAAGCAAGCGAATGGTTACTGGCAATTGAGCCATGATTTTAAAGATCTCAACAAAATCATTTCTTTGCATTGGAATTAATTTATCAAGAGCTTTTTTTCGACCTTCAATATCTTCAGCTAATATCATTTCGCGAACTGCAATTATTCGATCTTGAGAAAAAAACATATGTTCGGTTCTACATAATCCAATTCCTTGAGCACCAAAATCTCGAGCAACTTGGCAATCAAGTGGAGTTTCTGCGTTAGCTCGAACATTTAATTTGCGAATTTCATCGCACCAAGACATTATCGTTAAAAAATCTCCAGATAAATTTGGTTTAATAGTTGGAACTTGACCAAGAATTACTTCACCTGTTGAACCATTGATGGTAATTAATTCTCCTTCGTTAACTTCAACATCCCCTACCCTAAAATTTTTTTTATGACTATCGACAAAAAGACCCGTTGCACCTGATACGCATGGAGTTCCCATTCCTCTAGCAACTACCGCAGCATGAGATGTCATTCCACCACGTGCAGTTAAAATTCCCTGCGAAACATGCATTCCTTTGATATCTTCGGGACTAGTTTCCAATCTAACTAAAATAACTTTTTCACCATTTTCAGCTCTTTTTTCTGCATCATGTGATGAAAAAACTACCGCTCCCGAAGCAGCTCCAGGGGAAGCAGGAAGACCTTTGGCAATTATTTTAACTTTAGCTTTTAAATCTAAAGTTGGATGAAGTAATTGATCTAGACTTGTTGGATCAATTCTCATTAATGCTTCTTTCTTAGTGATTAAATTTTCTTTAACCATGTCAACTGCGATTTTAATTGCCGATTGAGCAGTTCTCTTTCCGCTACGAGTTTGTAACATCCAAAGCTTTTGATTTTGAACAGTAAATTCAATATCTTGCATATCGCGATAATGCAATTCTAGCTTTTGATAAATTTTTTCTAACTCATTGAAAACATCAGGCATGGTTTCTTCCATGGAAGGAAGAGTTGAAGATAATTGCTCTTTTCCTTTGATGGTAATTGATTGCGGAGTACGAATTCCTGCAACAACATCTTCACCTTGAGCATTGATTAAATATTCTCCGTAAAGCTCTCTTTCTCCCGTGGAAGGATTGCGAGTAAATGCAACTCCCGTAGCGGAAGTTTCGCCCATATTTCCAAACACCATTGATTGAATATTAACAGCTGTTCCCCATTCTTGTGGAATATTGTTAAGAGCTCGATAAGTAATTGCACGATCATTCATCCATGATGCAAAAACTGCTTCAATTGCTCCCCAGAGTTGGGTTTTGACATCTTGAGGAAAATCATAGCCTAACTCTTTTTGAACTTCATTTTTATATAAATTAACAATTTCTTCAAGTTGATTTTCGTTAAGATCATTATCGTTAATTACTTTAAATTCATTTTTCTTTTCATCAAGAATTGCTTCAAAGTTATAATGATCAACTCCAAGAACAACATCGCTATACATCTGGATGAATCTGCGATATGAGTCAAAGGCAAATCTTTTATTTTTACTTTGATTAGCCAGACCAAGAACTGTTTCGTCATTTAACCCTAAATTAAGAACGGTATCCATCATTCCTGGCATTGATGCTCTAGCACCAGAGCGAACTGAAAATAATAATGGATTATATTTATCGCCGAATTTTGAGCCTAATTTTTTTTCAATAATTTCAAGTTCATTTTGCAGTTGAGTTTTTAGCTCGTCAGGAAATTTTTTTTGGTTTTTATAATAAACATCGCAAAGCTCAGTTGTAATTGTAAAACCTAATGGAACAGGTAATCCCATTTTTGACATTTCTGCTAAATTTGCTCCTTTACCTCCAAGTAGATTTTTCATTGAAGCATCTCCCTGAGCAAGTCCATCGCCAAAAGAATATATGAATTTTTTAATAGTCATTTGAAAAATATTATGTAAAATTTTATGAAAAAAAATTGCTTTGAAACTGATTTTATGTTTTAAAGGTAATTGTTGAATATTGCAAATTTATTTTCAAATATTTTTTTAAATTATATTTTTTAAAGATCTGGTAAAATTTTTTGATAGTTTCTAGTAATTTTAAATTAAGTTATTTTTTTAACATTTTTATTATTTAAATCTAAATCTATTGTTAAATATCAACAAATTATAATATAATTATTGTGGTAAAGGAGTTAAAGTTCTTCTTGGTGGAGTAAGGGTATTTGCTCTTATTTCACTAGGTGAGCTATAAGGAGATGAGTTATGAGATCGCAAAATAGGATTAGTTTTATAAGTTTCTGGAGATGAAAATGGGGATTGAAAACCAATCGTTGCTTGAAAAATTGACTCACCGCTAATTCGTGATCCAAGAGTTAGTGGTTTATTATCAATTTTCCTTCCAATTACAGTATCTTTTGAAATTAAATCTTCACGATCTTGCGTCATTGTCGATTTACTAAGCAAAGTAAGGTTTTTTGCTCGAATGACTATTGAGGAGATTTGCGAAGATGTTATGGGATTTTGATTTTGAATTGGACTTACAAATATACTTTTAAATGGAGAATTTCTTACTCCAACAGAGTTAGGTGATTCTAGGGAAATTCTATCTTGAAATAATGATGAGTAGTTATTTGCTTTAGGTGTTTGAGGTGTTTGAGGTGTTTGAATATGATTTTGAAATCCACGAGAAAAACTAGTTCTTGGTTCTAGATGTTTAGCCATTAGTAATTTATCCCTTACTTGAAGAACAACTTCATCATTTAAATCAAAATTATTTTTAATTGCATTTAAAATTAAGTTTTGAACGATTGGATTATGATTGGAAAAATTTTGTAAAAAAGGATTGCCTAGAGAAAGCTCTTCAATATTTTTATCTTGAAAATCATCTCTTTTAATTCCAAAAAAAATCTCACTAATATTTTTGGAAATAATTTGATCAAGATGGCGATAAAAATCATGATGTGGATTTGGATAGAGTATGGTTGAATCAAATTTTTCGGATGTTTCATTCCTACTTCTGGCATTATTTGAAAGAATTTCAAAATAATAATTAGCGATATGATCTAAAATTTTTTCTCGAGAGAAAAATTTTGAATAATCTTTTAAACTAAAATTTAGAGAAGGAAGTTTATTTTTCTTTGAAATTGAGCTAACAAAACAAATATTAATACTTTCAATTTGATCCTTAAGATTTTTTTTATAAGCAGTTCCCATTCTATCCAAGCTTGGGTCGCTAAGAAGTAATTTATTATCTAGTTCAGTACTTTTTTTTGATGATAACATAGTAAATATTTAAATTAAAAATAAAAATATAATTAGTTTAAAATAATTAAAAGTAAAGAATAAATATTAAATTATTTAAATTCTAAATTATGTTATTTTTTTTACTATTTTTTATGCTAAAAGAAAAGTAAAATATGATCCCAATTAAGGTCCAAGCAATGAAGTAATGCCAGTTATTAATTAAAAGTTTATAAACTAAATATCCGCAAGATAATATTGCACAAGGAGCTGTAAAATAAACTGCAGGACAAGTAAAACTTCTTTTTAAATTTGGTTGTTTAATTCGTAAAATAATTACTGCAATTGCTACGATTATAAAGCCAAATAATGTTCCAAGACTAGTCATGTTGCTAAGAGTTTCTAGAGGAAGAAGGCTTGAAATTAAACCAACCATTGTGGTAGTTAAAATTACACTAACAAAAGGCGTGTTGAATTTTTTATGAGTTTTGCAAATGATGTTGGGAATCAAACCATCTTTGGACATTGCGTAAAAAATTCGCGATTGACCATAAATTAAAATTAATAAAACCGAAGTTATTCCTGCAATTGCACCTGTTGCAACTAATGCAGATCCAATGTTCTTGCCATTATCGCGTAAAGCTTTGGCAAGTGGTTCAGAATTATCAAGAGTTGAAAAATTTACGATTCCATTTAACACCAATGAAACTCCAACATATAAAATTGCACAAATAAGCAATGAAACAATAATGCCAATTGGTAAATCTCTTTTAGGATTTTTACATTCTTCGGCTGTTGTTGCAACTGCATCAAAACCAATATAAGCGTAAAAAACCGTAGCAGCTCCAATCATAATTCCATTAAAACCAAATGGGATAAAATTTTGATAATTTTGGGTTTTAATTAATGGAGTTGCAATTACTAAAAAAATAAAAATCACTGCAAGTTTAATGAAAACTAAAATGCGATTTAAATTTACGCTTTCTTTGGTTCCCCGATATAATAAAAAACCGATAAATAATGAAATTAACAATGCAGGAAGATTTATAATTCCTCCTTCAAAAGGAGTTTTAGTGAGATTCTCGGGAAGAATTACCCCAGCAGTTTTGAAAATTCCTACCATATATCCCGACCATCCCGATGCTACAGTTGAAGCTCCAATTCCATATTCCAAAATTAATCCCCATCCAACTAACCAAGCGATAAATTCGCCAATTACAACATAGCTGTAGGTGTAAGCACTACCAGAAATTGGAACCATTGAGGCAAGCTCTGCATAAGCTAAAGCTGAAAATAAACAAACTAATGA
This sequence comes from Rickettsia typhi, assembly GCA_945878005.1. Classification (GTDB taxonomy): domain Bacteria; phylum Pseudomonadota; class Alphaproteobacteria; order Rickettsiales; family UBA1997; genus CAILUF01. Next base: position 13,552 of record CAMCSJ010000004.1, read on the forward strand.
AGCAATCGTGTAAGAAATGGTGATTGCAGGACCAGCATATTTTGCAGATGCAACACCCGTAATCACAAAAATTCCCGTACCAATTGTGCAACCAATCCCGATCATAATTAAATCAAAAACTCCCAGAGTTTTTTTTAGATCAGATTTTTGATTTTTATTTAATATTTCTTCAAGATTTTTTTTGCGAAATAATTTGGAAATTGAATTCATAATTTTATTGGATTTTAATTATCTTTGATTAATTGCACTTTATTTAATTAAAACATAGCAATAATTATTAATTTATTTATGATTGTTGTTTTGGTTTAGCTAAATTGACTTTCGCTTTATTTTTTAGCTTTGCGTTATTGCTATTTGTTGAATTATTATCTCGTATATTATCCTTTGGTAAATTGTTGTTTGCCAAATTACTTTTACGAAAACCATATGCGAAATATACTACAATTGCAATTGCATACCAAATTAAAAATGGTTTGTAATTTTCTAAAAGTAATTGATAGATTAAATATCCGCATCCAATTACTGCCAATGGAGCAACTAAATAAACTGCAGGACAGCGAAAAGTTCTTTCTTGATTGGGATTTCTAACTCTTAAAACCATTACTCCGATTGATACGATTAAAAATGCAAATAAAGTTCCAAGACTACTCATATCTCCCATATTTCTTATCGGAGTAAATCCCGAAATCAATGCAACTGCAATAGTTACAAAAATACAACTCGCATAAGGAGTTTCAAATTTTTTATGGAACTTGCTAAAGACTGATGGAATTAATCCATCGCGAGACATCACAAATAAAATTCGCGATTGGCCATACATCATTACCAATAGTACAGTAAGCATTCCTGCAACTGCTCCAATCGATACTAAAGCTGAACCGATATTGCTACCATTGTCTAGTAATGCATTAGCCATCGGTGCGGAATTATTCAAGGTTGAATAATGTGATATTCCCGTAAGAGCAAGTGAAACGATAATGTAGATTATTGTGCAAGCTAAAAGTGATCCGATAATTCCAATTGGCAAATCTCTTTTGGGATTTTTGCATTCTTCGGCAGTGGTTGCAACTGCATCAAAACCAAGATAAGCAAAGAAAATTGCTGATGATCCCATTAAAACTCCTTTAAATCCAAATGGCATAAATTCCGCATAATTTTCAATTTTAATATGAGGAATTGCAACAACCATAAAGATAAAAATTACTCCTAATTTTAAACTTACTAAAATACGATTCACAACTACACTTTCTTTGGTTCCTCGAATAAGTAAAAGACCAATAAATATTGCAATACAAAATGCAGGAAGATTGATTATTCCACCTTGGGATGGAGTTGAGGTAATTGAAGCAGGAAGATTTATTCCACCTTGTTGTAAAATTTTAGTGAGATATCCCGACCATCCTGCTGCAACGGTTGATGCTGCAACGGTATATTCCAGTGCTAATCCGCATGCAACAATCCAAGCAATAAATTCTCCAAGAATCGCGTAGGAATAAGTGTAAGCACTACCTGATACGGGAACCATTGAGGCAAGTTCCGTGTAAGCCAAACCTGCAAACATACAAACTAATCCTGCTATTGCGAAAGATAATGCAACTCCCGGACCTGCGAAATTAGCTGCTGCGGTACCGGTTAGAACAAAAATTCCTGTTCCAATAGTGCTTCCAATTCCAAGAAGCAAAAGGTCAAATGCTCCTAAAGTTTTTTTAAGTGATTTTTTTTCTGCTTCGGCAATAATTGATTTTATTGTCTTGGTGCGAAATAATGATTTCATAAAAAATTATTTAAAAGGTTTAAGAAATATTATTATAATTTTACTATTTATTTATTAATCAATAGTAATTAATTAAAAAAAATATTAATAATGATTTCGATAGATTGTTATATTTATTGTAAAACTATATTTTCAAAAACTAATTTTTAAAGAATAATTTTAAAAAATATTTTAGGATAATTTTAAAAAAATGATTAAAAAATGCCTAAAAAAATTATTTAATTTTTAAAATAAAATCATTAGAAAAAATAATAATTTATTAAAAATTGCAGATTTATTCAGATGCAGAAAGAACTTCTTCTGCAACAGCTTTGGTAATAATTCCTTTAACTTCAAGTTCATTGATTGAATCTTTAATCGTACACATTCCGCTTTTTCTGCTAATTTCAATAATTGAATTTATTTGGGCAATTTTATCTTCGCGAATTAAATTTCGAATTGAGGCATTGGCAAGCATTATTTCATAAGCTGCAACTCTTCCTCCACCTTGTTTTTTTATTAATCTTTGCGAAACAACTCCTTTGATTGAGCTTGAGAGCATTGTTCTAATAACAGGTTTATCATCTGCTGGGAAAACATCGATGATACGATTTATGGTTTGAGCAGCTGAGCTTGTGTGAAGAGTACCTAAAACCAAATGTCCTGTTTCGGCTGCGGTAAGAGCAAGATGAATAGTTTCGATATCACGCATCTCTCCAACTAAAATCACATCGGGATCTTCACGAAGTGCACTTCTTAAGGCATTATTAAAAGATAAAGTACTATTTCCAACTTCTCTTTGGTTAATTAAACATTTTTTATTTTTGTGAATAAACTCTACAGGATCTTCGATAGTTATGATATGTTTGTGATGTTTTTCATTAATTTCATCAATTAACGCTGCAAGAGTTGTCGATTTTCCGCTTCCAGTTGGACCAACTACTAAAACTAATCCCGAATTAAATCTCGATAATTCATGAACTGCTTGAGGAGCGTGAAGAGCTGATAAACTTTTAATTTCCAAGGGAATTTCACGAAATACCGCAGCTGGTCCATTAATAGTTCGAAATGCGTTAACCCGAAAACGAAGATCTGGAGGAAGTTGGATTGAAAAATCAATTTCTAATTTTTCTTCATAAGTTTTTTTTTGGATGTCAGTCATTACTGAATGAATTAATTCTAAAACATTAGTAGCTGAGAGAGTTGGGGTATTAGGAATTATTGCAATATCTCCGTCAAGACGAACGGTTGGTTGTCCTCCCGTGGTAATATGAACATCCGAACATTTCTGCATTTTGGCATATTGTAAAATTTTATCTATCATATTTTTTGATATTTATTTGAAATTATTTATTTTGTTAATAGTAAAGTAAAATTAATTATTACTATTTTTTATATTAAAAAATGTTTGTTATTAACTAAAAAATTATTATTTATATTTAAAGTTTACTTTTAATGGTATCGATTCTTTTTTGAATTATATCGATAGGTATTGAGATGTTTAATCCATTATTATTGAAATAATTTTTAGCAACTTCGCTGTAGAGCTCAAGAGCCTTTTCAAGTTTTTGAGCTTTGTCATAAACTATCGCAAGATTAAATTTATAACTTAGATTATTTTCATCTAAACTGATCGCTTTTGTAAAATATGTAATTGCTTTATCATAATTTTTAATTTTATCATAAGCTAATGCAGTATGAGCTAGAATCGATGATGAATCGGGATTTTGAATTGATAATCTTGTTAAAAGATAAATTGAATCTCGAGGAGATTCATCAACTAAAATCGCAAATAAATTACTCAATACTTCATCTTTATTTTCATAATCTGATTTTAATAATTGATGATATAACTCCTTGGCTTGTCTGCTTTGTCCAACTTTTTGATAAACGGTTGCTAATGAAAATTTTGCGTAAGTATTATTGGGTTGTTCTTTAAGAATTTTTTTAAAAATTTCAATTGATACTTCATATTGTCCAATCATTGCTGAATTATAAGCTAATTTTTCCTTTTCTTTTAAATCAAAATTTTCTTTTTTATCATCAATTACGACAATCTCCATTCCTGAATTTAAATTTTTTTCATTTATAATAAGAACTGATGATTTACCTGCTTCAATATTGATATCACTTGCTTTGCTAGATTCTCGTGATTTATAAACATCAATTTTTTGCTTAGATTCCTTATCAAAAATTAAACTTTTTTCAATTTGTTTTACGATCTCATTAGTGGATACAAATTCTTCGGCATTTGAGGTTTGGGAATTAAAAATAATAACTAACAATAGTAAAAAAATTTTTGAAATTTTATAGATTTCAAATTTTTTGTGATTGAATATTATTGATATTTTCCTGCTCATTTTGCAAATTTTTATTTATTTTTTTACTATAAAAATTATTTTTTATAAAAATCATTATCGCCATCAAGGATGCGGGAGTAATTCCTTGAATCCGATTAGCTATCGCAATAGTTGCGGGACGAAATTTCGTTAATTTCTCTCGCACTTCATGTGATAAACTTTGAATTTTGTAATAGTCAAGCTCAAGAGGAATTTTCATATTTTCTTCCTTAGAAAAAAGATCAATATCTCTTTGAGCTCTATCTAAGTAAGCACTATAAGTTGCATCAATTGCAATTTGTTTTTTTGTTGATTGATCAATTTGAGAATTACTTGGCGATAATACTTCACCCCAGATTCGCTCTAAAATCTCGAAATTAATATCAGGAAATGATAAAAGTTGATAGCCATTTCTTACTACTCCATCTTGCTTAATATTAACATTATGCTTTGCTAATTTTACAGGTGAAATTTTTAATTCTTCAAGTAGTTTTTTTGCCTCAGCAATTTTATTTTTTCTTGCTAAAAAAACCTCTCTTCTTTGATTACCAATTACACCAATTTCATAACCAAGTTCAGTAAGTCTAAGATCTGCATTATCAGCTCTTAAATGAAGACGATGTTCTGCTCTCGAAGTTAACATTCGATATGGCTCAATGGTTCCTAGACTAGTTAAGTCATCAATCATCACTGCAATATATGATTGCGATCTACTTAAAATAAATTCTTGATTACTATTTTTAGCAAATAATGCACCATTAATTCCTGCAATTATTCCTTGTCCTGCTGCTTCTTCATAGCCAGTTGTTCCGTTAATTTGACCAGCGAAAAACAATCCCGAAATTCTTTTGGTTTGAAGAGTTGGAAGCAATTCTGTTGGATCAACAAAATCATATTCAATTGCATAACCTTCTTGAATAATTTGACAATTTTTTAAACCTTCAATTGAGTTAAGAAATTGCTGTTGAATATTTTTTGGCAAGGAAGTTGATATTCCATTGGGATAAATTAAATCACTGTCAAGTCCTTCTGGTTCAAGGAAAATCTGATGTCGTTCTTTTTCATAAAATCGATTAACCTTATCCTCAATTGATGGGCAATATCGCGGACCAATTCCCGTAATATTTCCGCTATACATTGCAGAAAATTTTAAATTATCTTGAATTATTTTATGAGTATTTGGATTGGTATAAGTGATGAAACAAGAGGTTTGAGGAGAAGTTATTTCTTGATTTAAATAAGAAAATGGAACGGGAATTTCATCACCTAATTGAGCTTCCAAAATTGAAAAATCAATTGAAGTTTTTAGAATACGAGGTGGAGTTCCGGTTTTAAGTCTCCCTAGTCTAAAATTATATTGAGCTAATTTTTGAGAAATTCCATAGCTGGGTTTTTCGTTAATCCTTCCTGCAGGAGTTTTTTTATCACCAATGTGAATAATACCATTTAAAAAAGTTCCCGTAGTTAAGATAACCGAACTTGCGTAAATTTTTTGATTATCACTTGTTAGAACTCCTTCAATCTTATTATTTTCTATTAAAAGATCTTTAACTTCGTTAGAAATTATTGTTAAATTTGGATAGTCTTTTAAAAGCTCATTTACTGCTTTTTTATAGAGTTTACGATCAGCTTGAGCTCTAGGGGAATGGACAGCTGGACCTTTGGAACTATTAAGAATTCTAAAATGAATTCCTGCTTTATCAATTGCTCTACCCATAATTCCATCTAATGCATCAATTTCTCGAACTATTGTTCCTTTGGCTACTCCACCAATTGCAGGATTGCAAGACATTTCTCCGATATTTTCAAGTGATTTGGTAATTAGCAATGTATTTGCAGACATTCTTGCACTTGCACATGCTGATTCTATTCCAGCATGACCTGCACCAATAACGATTACATCAAATTGCGAAAGCATATTTTAGAAATAAATTTTTTAAAATTTTAAAAGATTGAGAATATTTTAATAATTTAGGGTTTGAATTTAGTGATAATTTCAACGAGAAAAATTTTATCAACAAAGCTATTAAAAGGCAATTCCAAAGTTTAAATTAATGAATTTGATGTTTTGATTTAGATTAAAATTGATGATTTTATTTTGGTTTTATATTTTGATTAAATTTAGATTCCTGCCAATAATTTAGAGATTTAATTTCTTTAAGTCGTGAAATAGTTCTAGCAAAAAATTGATATTTGGTGTAGATTAATTCCTTATCAAGAAGCTTGTCAATAGTAGTTTTGGAAAGAATAATTAAGGCAATTTTGCTTTCATATACTTCATCGATAAATAGTGTTAAACGCTTGATTTCATTTGGCTCATCATTGCTAAAGTTTTTAAGATTTTTGATAAAAATTAGATTAAAATTTTGACAAATCTGATGATAATCAAAGCTGTGTAGATTTTCATAAAATAATTCATTAGCATCAAATATTGCGATATCTTCATAGGATTTTTTAACAATTAAATCTCTACCCCAAACCTTTAATTTTTTGATGCTATTTACTTTATTTTTGGTGTAATTGGCGATATAATTAGCAAAAATTTCACGATTATTTTCATTATTTACTAAAAACTTTTTAAAAGAATTTTTGGTTTTTAATTCACGATAATCAATCGCTGAATCTAAATGAATTAATTGCGAATTTGCTAATAAAACATTATTAACAAATTCAATAAATAATTCTCTTTGAAGTCCATTTTTGTAGAGTTCTAAAGGATGAGAATTGGATGTAAAAACTACTGTTATTTGTTGATCATAAATAAAAGTAAATAATCTTGATAACAACATTGCATCAGCAATATCAACAACTTGAAACTCATCAAAACAAATTATTTTAGGAATTTTTTTATAGGGATTATTTTTTAAAATTAGCAATAAGGCATGAAATAATTCGTCATTTACAATGATTTTTTGGAGACGAATTTGATGTAATTCTTGATGAATTTGGTGAATAAAATTATTAAAATGAATATATAATTTATTTTCAGTTTGGCATGAATCAAAAAAATCCTTCATGAGTTTGGTTTTTCCTCGCCCTACTCCTCCATAGATGTATAAACTAAGTATTTTTTTTTCTTGATCTTTTTTTAAAAAACTAAAAAACTTCTTTAATGAATTGTTATTAACAATAGTTAATAATTCATCAAGTTTATTTTTAACAATTATTTGTGCAATATCAAGTTGCATAGCTATTTTTGAGCGATTACGGTAATTATTTTAAAACTTGCCAAATATTTACCATCTTTATTTTGATATAATTTTTGATAATTTTCAATAATTTTGGCAAGAAGTTTTTTGCTAAAAAACTTTCGAGATTTATTGACTAAAATATTTCCAAAATTCATGAATTTTAATGCTTTAAGAATATCACTAACTTCGTCAAATTCAAATGTTATTTTTTCAAGATCAGCAATAATATTTTTAAAACCAGTTTTTTGAAATAATTGTCCAGCAGTTTTTAAATCAATGGTAGGAATGATTCTTGGCGATATTGCTTGATATATTTCATTTTCACTTTGATATACAACATCCGCTAATTCGCATAAATTATCTTCACCAAGAAATGTTATTATTACCGTGGAATCATCTTTGAGAATCGATTTAATTTGTGTTAGATAGAATTGAATATTATTAATAAATTGGAGATTTAAATTGCTAATTACCAAATCAAAATAATTTGATTTAAATGGTAAAAATTCTTCATCGCATATTATATCATCATTGGTTTTAAAGTATTTTAAACCATTATTGCTATTTATCAGCAGTTTAGAAAGATAATCATTAAAAGCTTGTAATTCTAAAACATTATTATAATTTCTGTTGAGATTAGATAGATCTTCATAAATCTTATTTGCACTACATTGATGAAGAAAATCATAGTTAGAACGATGATTTCGATAACGTTGCATGTTGTGCATTAGCAATTTTCGATCAAATATTATTTTATCCATTGATGAAAAATTTAATTAAAAAATTTATTGATATTATTTACCCTTCGACTTGTATTTGTTGTCGTAAAATAGTTAGCCAAGATGGTTTATTTTGTTTAGATTGTTTTTTAAAATTAACATTTATTTCGCAAATTAAATGTCAAATTTGTTCAATGCCAATCCATCATGAAATCAGGTTTAATGATCGCCAAATTTGTTTAACATGTCTTCAAAAAAAACCTGATTTTGATTTTGGCAATGCAATTTTTATTTACAATGAAACTATTGGCAAGGCAATTATTGATTTTAAATATAATGATCAAATATTCCTGGCAAAAAAATTTTCTAAATTATTTAAAAATCAACTCAGCGATGTGATTAAAGATGTTGATTTTATTGCTTGCGTTCCACTTCATCCAAAGAAATTAATTCAAAGAAAATATAATCAGGCTAATCTAATTGCTCGTAATATTTGTCCAAAAAAATATTTTCCGCAATTATTACTTCGCATTAAAAATGATAATTCTCAAGTTAATTTATCAAGAAATCAAAGAATAAAAAATCTAAAAAATACTTTTATCGTTAATCCCAAATATGCTGATAAAATTATTGGAAAGAAAATTTTATTAATCGATGATGTAATGACAACCTTAACTACTCTTAACTATTGTGCAAAGGCTTTAAAGAAAAGAAAAGCAAGTGTAATTTATGTTGCAGTAATTGCTAAAACAATTATTGATAATCTATAACAATAATTTATAAACTATGTGATAATTTATTTAAAATATTATGCGAACTATGATACCATAAATCGGAATTTTCTAGATATTTTTGAGGATTAAATCGACGATTAAAAACCCTTGCCAATATCTGCATTTCCTCATCGTAAACATTATTGATGTTTGAAACTCGATAGCCGAAATTTTTCAAACGATTTTTAATTTTAAAAATATCGGCTGATAAATCTTGTGGAAAAAAAATTATATTATCATCATTTTTGCTTAAAGAAATTTTTGGAAAAATTCCAATTCCATAATCGGCTAAAATACTCCAATCAAAGAGGTGAGATGGATCTTGTTTGCGATCTAAAAGATTAGATTCTTTAGAAAAAGCAATATCACTATGACCAACAATGTTTCTAGGGAGAATTTCATATTTTCGTGACAAATATCTGGATAATTCAATTACCGAATGCATTTGCGCTTCAGTAAATCCTATGTTGAAAGGATCTTTGCTAATGATTTCTATCCCAACAGAAAATTTATTTAATCCTTCATAGCCTTGCCAATAGCTAACTCCTGCATGGTATGCTATATCATTTTCTTGAACTAATTCAAAAACATTTCCATCATCATCGATAATAAAATGCGAACTTACCTTATGCTCATAAAGCTGATCTAGCGCATGTTGAAGGGAATTAGCTTGAATATGATGCAATACAATAAATTTTATATTTCTAATTCCGCTAACTTGCTCAAAGCAATCGTGAAATTTAACGGAATGATTTAAGGAAAGTAAATTCATAAAAAAAAGGAATTAAAAAAATCAAATTAATTTTTATTGTTATCATCAAAAATATTATTTAAAATAATTAGATTTATATTGCAAATTTTAAAAGATAATAAACAATAGATCTAAAATTATCAATCAATTAAATTTAAAAAATATGGTTAATAAATCAAACAATCATTCAAATGATTTGACATCAAAAAAGTCAAACGATCCTTTAAGCAATAAAAATTCTTCGCAAAAATCTGAAAATAATAATTCAATTATTTCTGGAAATTTTTCTGGAAAAACTGCTAAAGAAATGGAAGCTTTACAATTTCATAATCAAGGTGGACATCCCGGAAAGGTTGCAATGCATGCAACTAAACCACTCAACACTCAAAGAGAATTAGCCCTAGCCTATTCCCCAGGTGTTGCAGTTCCATGTTTAGAAATTGCTAAAAATCCAGATTGCGCTTATGATTACACTGCTAAAGGAAATTATGTTGCAGTTATCTCTAATGGTACAGCAGTTCTTGGGCTTGGAAATCTCGGAGCACTTGCTGGAAAACCAGTGATGGAAGGCAAATCAGTATTATTCAAAAGATTCGCAGATATTGATTCAGTTGATATCGAAGTTGCAACTGAAGATTGCGATGAATTTATCAATGCAGTAAAATTCCTTGGACCAACTTGGGGAGGAATTAATCTTGAAGATATTCGTGCACCAGAATGTTTTATCATTGAAAGTAAACTTCGCGAATTAATGGATATTCCAGTTTTTCATGATGATCAACATGGAACTGCAATTATTTCTGCTGCAGGAATTATCAATGTTTTACACCTTGCTAACAAAAAATTTAACGAAATTAAAGTTGTAGTTAATGGTGCAGGAGCAGCTGGAATTGCTTGTCTCGAACTTCTAAAAGCGATGGGATTACCTCACGAAAATGCCATTTTATGCGATACTAAAGGAGTAATCTACAAAGGAAGGACAGATGGAATGAATCAGTGGAAATCTGCTCACGCAGTTGAAACCAAAGCTCGTTCGCTTACAGATGCTATGAAAGATGCTGATGTGTTTCTTGGTTTATCCGTTAAAGGAGCAGTTTCCAAGGAAATGGTAAAATCAATGGCAAAAAATCCAGTAATTTTTGCAATGGCAAATCCTGATCCCGAAATTACTCCCGAAGATGTTCACAGCGTTCGCGATGATGCGATTGTTGCAACGGGAAGAAGTGATTATGAAAACCAAGTCAATAATGTGATGGGTTTTCCATATATTTTCCGTGGAGCTTTAGATGTTAGAGCATCAACGATCAATGAAGAAATGAAAATTGCTGCCGCAAAAGCTTTAGCTGAATTAGCTCGTCAAACTGTTCCCGATGAAGTTGTTAAAGCCTATGGTGGACGTGAAATGAAATTCGGAAAACATTACATCATCCCTACCCCATTTGATTCCAGATTAATTTATACCATTCCTCTTGCAGTTGCTAAAGCAGCGGTTGAAACTGGTGTTGCAAGAAAACCAATTACCAATTGGGATGAGTATAAAAAACAATTACAAGCTCGTCGTGATCCATCGGTTAATAGCCTTGGTTTGATTTTCGAAAAATTACAAAGATCACCAAAAAATATTATTTTTGCAGAAGGTGAACAAAGCGAAATCATCAAAGTTTCGGCAATGTGGAGAGATAATGGTTACGGCAAGCCAATCCTTATTGGAAAGAAAGAAAAAATTTTAGAAAAGATGGTCGAGTTCAATATCGATCCCAAAGGAATAGAAATTTTTAATTCCTCAATCTCGGATGAAAATAATAAATTTATTGATTATCTTTACAAAAAACTTCAACGAAAAGGAGTTTTACATTCTGATTGCGCTCGAATGGTAAAAACTGATCGTAATGTTTTTGCTTCATCAATGCTTGCTTGCGGACATGGCGATGTTCTTCTAACTGGTTTAACTCGTGGATATTCCACTTCACTTAGCGATGTTTGGAAAGTAATTAAAAATAAAAAAGATCATATCGTCTTAGGAATTTCTATGGTAATTTCAAAAGGTAAAACCATTTTTATTTCTGATACTGCTTGTTCAGAATTATCTTCTAGTGAACATCTTGTTAATATTGCAATTCAAACTGCTAAGAGAGTTAAATCTATGGGTTATGAACCTCGAGTTGCATTTTTATCTTTTTCAAATTTTGGAAGTGCAATTAAAACCGAATCTGGTCGAATCAAAAAAGCTGTTGAATTGCTTGATGATATGAAAGTTGATTTTGAATATGATGGTGAAATGACTGCGGATGTTGCACTTAATCCTGATAAAATGTCGAAATACCCATTTTGCAGATTAACTGCAAGTGCAAATATTTTAATTTGCCCTGGACTTCACTCAGCAAGTATTGCAACCAAACTTCTAGAAGAAGTTGGAAATTGCACCGTGATTGGTCCAATTCTTGACGGATTTGAAAAACCAGTGCAAATTGTAACTATGCAATCGTCAATTAACGATATTCTCAACATGGCTGCGATCGCTAGTGTTGATGTGGTTAATAATAAATAAATCTTAAAATTTTATTATGTCTGAAGATAATTCTCATGGCCATCAAATAAATCAATCTTCGATGACTGGAAATAATTCTTCTAGTCATATCCATAGTGGAGCTGGGGTTTTATCAAATGATGGACAAACTTTTGCACCAGGAGGAGCAGGAATGGCTCAAGGAATTGGTGCTAAAATTGGTGGAACTTTTAATGCTAATATTGATTCTACTTTGGGTCAAAATAGCCTTGATTCTATTACTCGATTACAAATTGATGATAACATGCTTGCAAATCTCGATGGTCTTGGTCCAGTTCAAGGATTGAACGCAGCAAGTCAAATGGGGAGCTTTAGTAGTATGCCTGCAATCGAGTTGAAAAATGCTGGTGGTGCTATTGGTGCAGATATCAAGGGTAATACTGGAATAGTTTCGCCACAAAAAGGTGGACAATCTCACTAGATTATTAACTGGATTTAAATATTTATTTACAAATATTATTTAATAACAACATTTATTTCTTAATATTAATTAATAACAATATTTATCTAATATTAATAATAAATAATTTTAAATATTATTTAAAAATAAAATTATAATTATTTCGTTAATTTTTTTTTAAAAGATTCTTAAATTTATCAAATAAATCAATCAATAAATGACTAAAAATTTTACTCCCATATTATCTCAGGAAAAAACTCCATCACAAACAAATTTACTTAATTTAAAAGCTGAAGAGCAAGGTAATCTTAATGTTCAAGAACCATTGATTTTAAATGCTGAAGAATCATTGAATTTAAAAATTAAACCAGAAATTTCTGATTCTCATTTAGAACTTAAAAATCAAGAAAATATTGCCAATAAAAAAGATTTACAAGAAGATGATGTTACTGCAAAAAAACTTGATCCAACTCATTTTGGAGATTGGCAAGTTAATTGCAAAACAATAGATTTTTAGAAAATATTTTAGGTTAATTTATGATTTCAAAACAACATATTTAACAATTTTTTTGCGAAGATTTTAACTTTTATTTTTTATAAAATTTGACTCATTATGTTTAAATTTATTTTAGTAATTTTGGTAATTTTTTTGGTTTCATTACCAATTTTTTTTACCGAGTCAAAATATTATCGAGGCAATATTTCCAATCATTTCAATGGAAAATATTTCTATAATGTTAGCGATCTAGCAGATGATTTAAAATCAGATAAACAATCAAATAAACATCGCGGTTTTTTTTCATATTATTTAAGTAAAATTAATTATGAAAAAATTCATGGTAAACCAATTTGGCAGGATAAAATAATTACCGTTAAACAATTTATTCCTAAAGATAAAATTGAAGATAAATCACTTCATGTTTCATATATTGGTCATTCAACTTTTCTTTTGCAATTACAGGGTTTAAATATCCTAACTGATCCGATTTATTCAAATATCGCTAGTCCATTTAGTTTTATTGGACCAAAAAGAGCAATAATTCCAGGAATTAATTTTGATGATTTGCCTAAAATTGACATAGTTTTGATAAGTCATTCGCATTACGATCACATGGATTTACCAACTATCAAGAAACTTCAAAAAAAATTTAAACCGCAATTTATTACGGGTCTTGGAAATTGCTATTTTTTAAATAATAAAAGAAATCTAAATTTAAAATGTAGCGAACTAGATTGGCAAGATAAAATTACTATTTCACAAAATTTAAATATTCATTTTTATCAAGCAAAACATTGGTCCAAAAGAATGATGTTTGGAAGAAATGCTAGTTTGTGGGGAGCGTTTATTATCGAATCAAAAATTGGCAATATTTATTTTGCAGGAGATACGGGTTATGATACGCATTTTTCAAAAGCTCACGAAAAATTCAAAGAATTTAAATTAGCATTATTGCCAATTGGTGCATATAAGCCTGAGGATTTTATGTTAAAATTTCACCTTAGTCCATCTCAAGCTATTCAAGCTCATCTAGATTTAAATGCTAAAAAATCAATCGCGATGCATTACAAAACTTTCAAGCTCTCTCAAGAAAATTATGAAGATCCTGTAATTGATCTTGAAAAAGAAAAAAAATTACGTAAAATCAAGGATGATTTTATTATTCTTGATGTTGGTAAAAATCTTATATTAAAATAAAATTTTAAGAATTTTTTAAATTCTAAAATTTTATATAAAAAATATAAAATTATTAAGTTCTAATTTAAACCCTTTAATTTGTTAGAATTAGTTTATCGATAATTAAAATTTAAAGATATTTTTAATTTCAGGATTGATTATAATTTTTAAGTAAATAAATTTAGCAAAAATTTTTTAAATAATTTTTAAAATTCATGAATTTTCCAATTCTTTCAACCTTAATTTTCCTGCCTATTGTAAGTGCATTTTTACTGTTTTTTTTTCGCAGTAAAAATAATTCAATTATATTTGGTTTAGGTTTTTTAATTTCGTTAATCAACTTCTTCGTCAGCATTGTAATGCTTATGGAATTTGATATTTCAAAAACTGAATATCAATTTATCGAAACTCTTCGAATGTTTTCGGTGAGCGATATTAAATATTTCGTTGGAATTGACGGAATTTCTTTGGTGATGATTCTGCTTACAACCCTTCTTATTCCAATTTGCATTGCTATAAGCTATAAAACTATTAAATCTCGAGTTAAGGAATTTATCATCGCATTTCTTATTTTAGAAGGCTTAGTGATTGGCTCTTTTTGCTCTCTTGATTTATTGTTTTTTTATATTTTCTTTGAAGCGATGTTAATTCCAATGTTCTTGATAATAGGAATTTGGGGTGGAGAAAATCGCGTTTATGCTTCGTATAAATTTTTTCTATACACTCTTTTTGGATCGGTATTTTTCCTTATCTCGATCATTACCATTTTCCTATATACGGGAACAACTGATGTCGTAAGTTTATCCAAATCTTTAAAAAATTATTTTCCTCATAATTTTCAAATCTGGTTTTTTATCGCATTTTTCATTTCTTTTGCAATAAAGATCCCGATGTTTCCATTTCATACTTGGCTTCCCGACGCGCATGTTCAAGCTCCAACTTCGGGTTCAGTAATATTGGCAGGAATTTTAATTAAACTTGGAGCTTATGGTTTTATTCGTTTTGCAATTCCGTTTTTCCCATTTGCTGCTCAATATTTCGCTAATTCAATTTTGGTACTTAGTGTTATCGCAATAATTTATGGATCTCTTATTGCGTTAATGCAAGAGGATATGAAAAAAATGATCGCCTATTCTTCAGTTGCTCATATGGGTTTTGTAACCATGGGAATTTTTAGTTTTACCCAAATTGGAATTGATGGAGCAATTTTTCAAATGGTTAGTCATGGTTTAATTTCAGCGTCTTTATTCATGTGTGTTGGAGTTATTTATGACAAATTTCATACCAAAAAAATTGCTGATCTTGGAGGTATAGCTTTATCAATGCCTAATTTTGCAATGTTTGCGATGATTTTCACTTTAGCATCGGTAGGATTACCTGGAACCAGTGGATTTGTCGGAGAATTTCTCACCATTATTGCATCATTTAAGGTTAATAAAGCAATCGGATTAATTTCAGGTTTGGGAGTAATCCTAGGAGCAATTTATATGCTTTGGTTGTATAAAAGAGTTTGGTTTAGCGATTCTGTTAATGATGATATTAAAAAGGCTAATGACATTGGATTTGTCGATTTAATTTCATTTTCAATTATGGCTATTTTAGTTATTTTATTGGGGATTTTTCCAAATTTGATTATTAAATATTTTACCAATTCCTCAGCTGAAATTGTTAAGATTTTCGTATCTCAATAAATTAATAATTGTTTTAAATAATCATTAGTTAGAAAATTATATTTTATTTAATTATATTAAAATTATGAATATTGCTGTATTATTACCAGAAATTACTCTTTTTTGTGGAGGATTATTTATCCTGCTACTTGATGTTTTTTTTGGCAAAAAAAATCACGATTTTTTTTATTTTACTCATCTTCTTAGCCTATTGATCTGTGCTTTAGCAATAGGTTTTACATTTAAGAATTTTGTTATTAATGATTATTTTTTTAATAAACTTTTTCATAATAATCCCCTAATTTCCTTAGCAAAATCATTTCTAATTCTTCTTCTTACCATCGTTATTTTAATGTCAATTCGCTTCGTTAATTCCATAAAAAAATTTAGTGCAGAATTTTTGGTTTTGGTTTTATTTTCTTGTGTTGGTGGATTATTAATGATTGCCAGTAATGATTTTTTGGTGTTTTATCTTGGCTTAGAGCTTCAAGCTCTTTCTTTTTATCTCCTCTCGTCAATTAATACTAGCTCTGCTAAATCAAGTGAAGCTGGATTAAAATATTTTATTCTTGGATCTCTTGCTTCGGGAATTTTATTATATGGAATTTCTTTGATTTATGGATTTATGGGAACTACTAATTTTTCAGAAATAGCCAATCTAGTTGAGTTACAAAAAAATGATGTTCCAGTTGGTTTTTTACTTGGTTTAATTTTAGTATTAATTGCAATGTTTTTTAAACTATCAAATGCACCATTTCATATGTGGTCACCCGATGTTTATGAAGGTTCTCCTACTATCGTTGCAACATTATTTGCAATGGTT
>CAMCSJ010000005.1 GCA_945878005.1 Rickettsia typhi
CCCGTTAAAATTTCTTGATAATTTTGTCTAGGATTGATTAATGTTGTTGATAATTTTAGGATTGTAGCAGAGGGAATCGAACCAGAACTCTGCGATTGATCCAAAGGATCTTGAACTAAATCACTGCTATCTGGCAAATCATCTACTTCGTGTTCTTCGTTTTCTTCACGAAATTTTTTATCTCTTTGTTCTTTTGAAAGAGCTGTGTGACTTGAAAACGCTTGAGCAAAATCAACTTGTTGACCATCCTCATTTCTAGCAGAAGATAATTTCATATCATCTCTTTCTTGTTGGGTTAGCGAGGAAGATGTTTTTTTAGAAAAATAGTCAAAACCCAATTTAGTCAATTCAATCAATGCCTTGCTTCTTTTTTCAGTATTTCTTTGAACTTCTTTAGTTTTTGTATCTATATTTCTTTGAACTTCTTGAATTTTTTTTTCTATTACACCAATCTGTGTAGATCTATCCTCCTTAAGCTTTGCTTTCTTAAGCTTTGCTTTAAAACCTTCTTTGAGTTTTGTATATGCTACAATTTCATTATTGAGTCTGGAAATTGTAACATTTGCATTTTCAAACTCTTCAAAATATCGCCTGATTAATTGCGATTGTTGCAAAGTTTTATCTTTTAAAAATAACCTTTGGCGAAACTTAGCTTCAATATCTTTAAATGCTTTTTTAATAATCTCAATATGATCATCTTGATTAAACGAAAAATTAATAAAAAAATTTCTTTGACTTAAAAATAATGGATTCTTTAATTCACGAAAATGACTAAAAAAAACATCATGAAAAATCGCAATATTTTAAAAATTTCTAGTATTGTCACTAAATTTTATTCCTACAAAATCTTGTTTTTTCTTTGAAGTATCAATAAATAAATCTTGGCTTTCATCTAGCCCTAACAATTGCTTTAGATTTTCAGCATTACTATTAAATATCTTTAAAAATTCTTGAGATTTTTTCTTTCTAATTTTTTCATTGCTTTTCTTAATTTCCTCTAAAACTTCTTCGGTTTCCTTATCTTGATCGACTCTTCTTTGATTAACTTTTTGTTGATTAGCTCTTAGTTGATTAGGTCTTAGTTGATTAGGTCTTAATTGAGCCATAAAAGCTAAATAACCTTTAATATTTTCTTCAATTGTTCTTGTGAAAATTTTCTGAAACCATTCAGGATGATTTTTAGCTTCTTTAATTAGATCATTTTTAAAAATTGTATAATCTGGAGATGCCAGCAAACTAATCACCGAAATAGGTTTACCAATATCTAATAGATGAACATGATGCAAAATTTTTGCTTTTTCAACCGCTGTTATTTCATCATTTTCATAAAGATTTTTAAGAAATTTAATAAAATTTTTTGCATCTCCTTTTTGAATTAGCGAATGAAAAATTGTCCTTGAATTATCGTTAAGAAAAAAATTAATTTTACCCCCACTCTCTAAAATAATATCAATTGCTTCATGAATTCCGTTTTGAACAATAAAAAACAAAATGCTATTATCTTCAAAATTTGGAGCTTCTTCGCCAAGGGGAAAATATTGGTTTAATATTTTTAATTTATTTAAATTATTTCTATGTAATTGATTAATTTCGGGAGGGAGTTTACTAAAATCTAACTGTTGAAATTTATCGTATTGATAAAGTAAAAAAGAAATATAGTTATTATTCTTACTTTTGAATGGATTAAACCTTCCCTGATCTTGAAGCTCTTTTAATCTTTTTATAATTTTTTCTAGATTTGATTGGCTTATCTTATCTTGCGCTAAAATCAAATAATTTATAACATTAAATGATTCATGATATTCAATTAAGTTTTCATCAGTCAATAACAAATCTAATATTTTATCATCAACTTCTGTAATATCGTCATGTGATAAATAAAAAAATAATGGATTAGGATTTCCATCCCTTCTGTAAGCTAAGCGATAATCATCTAGAGATAAAAAAAATCTTACCGCTTCAAATTCTTGATAACATAAACATATTTCCAAAACATTGAGATCGCCAGGAAAACTCAATTTAATAATATTAGATAACTTTTTTATATACGATTCTTTATCACCGGGTGAAAGTTGTGAAATTTCAGTAATTTGATCATTAATTTGGCCAAAAAAAAACTTAAGAGTTTGTTCAAATTCTTGACTGGTTTGATTATGTTTTTTCATAATTCAGTTAAATTAGTTAATAACTAATTTAACTGAATTATATTATAAAAAGTTATGATTTAACTTTTTATTAAATTTTAATAAAAAATATCTAGAGTTGTCCAAAAAAAGGAATGCTCATTATTGTTAAAACTTTAATTATAAATTATAAAAAAATTTTAATTTTGTTTTTTAAGCTTGTAAAATTTTTTGGATTCTGCGGGAAAAATCTGCACTATCTTTAATTGGCTCATCTTCAATGATGCAAGCTAGATCAAATAAGGTTCTAACTATATCGCAATTATGATCTTTATTTTCTTCTAATTTAAATTCTGCTTGTAATTTTTTGATAATTGGATTGTTAATATTAATTTCTAAAATTTTAGCTGATGCAGAATTAATTTGTTTTTGTTCGAGTAAGTATCTTTCTAATCTAATATCCATTGATCCAGCTCCAATCGCAAGACATACGGGAGATCCCGTAAGTTTTTTAGAAATTCTTACCTTTTCAATTTTATCTCCAAGTGTTTCTTTAATAAAATTTAACAGCTCATCAAATTTACTATCAGTTGCATCTTTGATCTCATCGTTTTTTTCTTCGTCATTTTTTAATTCATCTGGATTTTTATCAATCTTTTCCAAATCAACATCATAACGATTAATTGATTGAAATTCTTTTTCTTTATATGGCATCATTACCGTAACCCAGAACTCGTCAACTGCATCGCAAAGATAAAGAACTTCGATATCTTTTTGTAAAAATACTTCCAATTGCGGTGAGGCTTTGATTTTTTCAATCGATTCTCCCGTCAAGAAATAGATGCGATCTTGCCCTATTCTCATGCGATCAATATATTCCTGAATTGATATTAATTTATCAGGAGATTTTGAAGAATTAAATCGACAAATTTCTAAAATTTTTTCACGAAAATCCGTTGATTCACAAAGTCCTTCTTTTAAAACTGCTCCAAAATTATTCCAAAATTTTAAATATTCTTCTTCACTATCTCGAGATTTTTTCTTAAGCTCTGCTAAAACTTTATTAACTACCGATTTTCTAATTTTATCAAGCACTGCACTATGTTGCAAAGTTTCACGACTGATGTTAAGAGGTAAATCATCGGAGTCGATTAATCCTCGTAAAAATCTCATGCAAGCAGGAACTAAACTCAATTCTTCGCTAATAAAAACTTTTTTTACATAAAGTTTTACACAAGATTTTCGATCGGGATGAAAGAGATCAAATGGTTTAATGCTAGGAATAAAAAGAAGATTAGTATAACTCAACATTCCTTCGACATTGCTGTGAATGGTCATGAATGGATCACCTGGTAAGTGAGCAATATGTTTGTAAAAAGCTTGATATTGTTCGCTGGATATTTCATCGCGATTTTTTTTCCACAATGCTGAAGCAGAATTTAGAGTTTCAATTTTTGCTCCTTCTTCGTTATTTTCGGGAATAAAATCGATCTTAAAATTAATATGATCGCAATAAGTTTGAACGACATGTTTGATGTGAAAACGATCAAGAAAATCACTGGCATCATCTTTAAGGTGAAGAATTATTTTGGTGTTAAAAGAATTTTTTTCTTGATCATTTGGATGATATTCATTTAATTCAAAATGTTGATCGCCCTTGGATTGCCAATGCCAGAAATTTGTTTCATCAAATTTTTTGGAAATAACTTCGACTTGATTGGCAATCATAAAACTTGAATAAAATCCAACTCCAAATTGTCCAATTAATTGAACGTCTTTTTGTTTATCTCCCGTTAAAGATTTAACAAATGATTCAGTTCCAGATTTTGCAATAGTTCCAAGATTTTGCAATAAATCTTCGCGATTCATGCCAATTCCATTATCAGTAATAATCAATAACTTTTCTTTTTTGTTAGTGGTAATTGTTAACTTTAGTTCATCTGCACTTAATTGTGAATTTTGACTTGCTAAATAACGCATTTTATCGCAAGCATCAGATCCATTAGCAATTAACTCTCTAAGTGCTACATCCTTGTTAGTGTAAAGCGAATTGATCATTAATTGTAAAATTTTTCCAACCTCAACATCGAAATCAAAAACTTGTTTTTTGTCAGTTTTCTTATCGCCTTTCTCATCACTTTTGTGATCTTCTTTATGATCATTTTTGCGATCTTTTTTGCTGTGATCCTTAGATGAAACTTTGTGATTATTTTCCTTATTGCTCATAGATATAAAATTTGGTTAACATAATTTTTGCCATTATTTTGTGCTGATAATTTTATGTTTTTAAAAATTGTTTTCAAGAGCTTTTAAAAAATTAATTTTAAAAATTAATTTTTAATCAAGACCTTCAAGTCATTATAAAGCTTCAAATTAAATTTCTATTTAAATATTTTAAATTATTAAAAAAAAATAATTTATGTAGATTTATTAAAATAACATATTAAATATTTTTAATAAAAGATTTAAGATTATTTTTTAATCTAATTCAATAATTCATAATGATGTTTTAATTCCATTAAATTTATATGATTGGTAATTCTAGAGATTCAACTAAAAGAAGAATACTTGCTTTGAACAATAATCCCTTGATACTAACTCCACCTGCTTTGGATTTGAACTCTGAATCTTGGACATTAAAAACTCGAAGATTATCTGATTATGAACCTTGTAAACCATGTCCATCTCCAAAAAAAATTGAGTCAGAAAGTTCAACTAAACAACCTTATCATTCCAAATATGGAATTATAGCTCGTGATTAAATCTAATAAACAAATTTTAGCGATTAACTCAATATTTGTTAAATTTATTATTTATAGTTAATTATCAGCAGTTCTAAACAACTCTAAATTAAAATAGTTAATAGTTAAATATTTACACCATTAATTTATTATATTGATTTTGAAATTCTTGCTTGAGAATTAACTGAAAATTTTTATTAAAATCATCACCAAAACTACTACAGCCAAGCTCTTTTAAAGAAGTTACTCCAAATTCAGAAATTCCGCATGGAATAATTTTATTAAATCCACTTAAATCGCAATTTATATTAAAAGAAATTCCGTGATAACTAACCCATTTTTTTAATTTTATCCCAATTGCGGAAATTTTTTTATCAGTAGAAATATCACCTTTCTTACTTTCTACCCATATTCCAACGCGATCTTTACGGATATTTCCTTCAATTTGATAATTTGCTAAAACTTCAATAATCCAACATTCTAGAAAATTTACAAAACTTGCAACATCTGGTTCTTTTGGTGCAAAAAAATTTTTTAAATTAATCATCGCATAAATTATTTTCATTCCCGGACAATGATGGGTATATTTTCCTCCACGATTTGTCTTATAAACCTTAGAATCAGTAGTATCAAGCAAATCACTATCTTTTGCACTTATTCCTGCGGTATAGATTGAAGGATGCTCTAAAACCCAAATTAAATTATTAGCTTTTTTATTGATAATTTCATCAACTCTTAAATTCATAAAATCTAGCGCAAAATCATAATCGATTAGCTTTTCTTCAAACATCCAATCGATCTTAAAATCACCAATTTTAATATCACGATCCTTGAAAAAATCATGATTATTTGGCAATTGATTACTTGATTTAAAACCAGTTTGTTTAGTCATAAGTTTTATTTGTTGTTAATTTAAAAAAAAATTCTAAAATAAACCTTTAAAATTTGAAAGCTTTGTTTAGTGATATAATTTTCAAATTTAAATTTTTAAATATGATTAGAAATGATTGGAAAATTAACTGGTAAAATCGATAAAGTCTACGATGATCATTGTATAATCGATGTTTCGGGAGTTGGATATGTAGTTTTTTTATCTTATAAAACAGCTCAATTTCTTCGTGATCTTTTAGATAATAAAACCATTTCATTAATCATCGAAACCAGAGTTAAAGAAGATGCAATTGAGCTTTTTGGTTTTGTAAGTGAAATTGAAAAAATATGGTTTATCGAATTAACTAAGGTTCAAGGAGTTGGAGCAAAAATGGCTCAAAAAATCCTCAGCGCATTATCGATTGAAGAACTTGCCAAAGCTTTAATTTCCAATGATCAAAAAACCTTTTCTAAAATTTCTGGAATTGGTCCTAAGCTTGCATCTCGTCTTACTACTGAATTAAAAAATTCACCTCAAAAATTAGGAATTGATATCGCTAATTTAGCAATATCAAGTGATAATAATCATGATTTTTCTTCATCTCAAATTGCTCAAGATGCTCTTTCTGCATTAGAAAATCTTGGCTATAAAAAACATGATTGTCTAAAAGTTATTGATTTTATTTTAAATGATAATTCGCAAATTACTCTAGAAAATCTTATAACCTCATCACTTAGAGAACTTTCTAAAAAAAGAGGATAATTATTAATGTTTAACTAAAACTAAAAACTATTACTAAAACCAATTAATTTATGATTGAAGAAATCTTAAAAAAAAATAACTCCAAAAACTCTAAGGTCAAAAATATCGATCAAGATTTTATCGATCCTAAAAGCAATCTAGAATCTCAATTTACCCTACCCCATCAAACATTACAAAAAGCTCTTAGCAAAGAAGTAAATCCAATTCTTAACAACTCCTTAAATGATGATGAAATTGCAATTAATTCCAATCATGAAAATAATGAAAATACTCTTCGTCCAAATTTTTTAAAAGATTTTTTAGGACAAGAAAAATTAAAAGAAAATCTTCAAGTTTTTTTACGATCGGCAAAAAATCGCAATGAATCTCTTGATCATGCATTATTTCATGGTCCACCGGGATTAGGGAAAACTACTCTTGCTCAAATAATCGCTCATGAAATGGGAGTTGGATTTAAAAGTACATCTGGACCAGTAATCACTAAATCAGGTGATTTAGCAGCAATTTTAACCAATCTTTCGCAAGGCGATATTTTATTCATCGATGAAATTCATCGCTTAAATAAAAATGTTGAAGAAGTTCTTTATAGTGCAATGGAGGATTTTAAGCTTGATATCATTATTGGCGAAGGACCAGGTGCTAGAGCGATAAAAATCGATCTTCCTAGATTTACCTTAGTTGGAGCAACAACTCGCTTAGGTTTAATTGCTAATCCGCTTAAAGATCGTTTTGGAATTCCATTGCGTTTAAATTTTTACACCAGTTTAGAACTTCAGCAAATTGTAAATCGAGATTCCAAAATTTTACAAATTGGTATTGACGAAAACGCTTCCCATGAAATTGCCAAAAGATCTCGAGGAACTCCGCGAATTGCCATTAGATTACTAAAACGAGTTCGTGATTTTGCAAGTGATGAAAATCAAAACAACATCGATTTGAAAATTGCTAAACATGCTCTTAAATGTTTAGAAATTGACGAAAATGGACTTGATTCTTCGGATCATCGTTATTTGCAATTCATCGCTCAAAATTATCGAGGTGGACCAGTTGGAATCGAAACAATTGCATCAGCAATTGGCGATGAACGAGATACTATCGAAGATAGCATTGAACCTTATTTAATCCAATGTGGATTTATCGAAAAAACTCCACGAGGTCGAATAATCACACAAAAAACTTGGGAAATTTTAAATATTTTATGAAAAGAATTTTATTAATAATCACGGGAAGTATTGCTTGCTACAAAAGCCTAGATCTTATTCGTCAATTAAGAAAAAATAACTTTGAAGTAAATTGCATTCTTACCAAATCTGCTCGTGAATTCATCACTCCCTTATTGGTTTCATCGCTAACTGGTAATAAAACTTATGAAGAATTATTTGCGCTTGATGATGAAATAAAAATGGGACATATCAAGCTTGCCAGACAACATGATTTAATCGTAATTGCTCCAGCAAGTTGCGATTTTATTGCCAAAATTGCCAATGGATTAGGTGATGATTTGGCATCTTGCGTAATTTTAGCAAGTGATAAAAAAATTATTTTAGCTCCTGCGATGAATGAAAAAATGTGGAATCAATCTAGCAATCAAAAAAATTTACAAAAACTTTTAGATCAAGATGTTGAAATTATTGATCCCGAAAATGATATTTTAGCTTGTGGTGAATATGGAATTGGCAAAATGGCAAATATTGAAAAAATTTTTTATGAAATAAATAATTTTTTTATAAATCAAAATTTATTAGCTGGGAAAAAAATTGTTATCTCTGGAGGATCAACTCGTGAAATGATTGATCCTGTTCGCTTTATTGGCAATAATTCAACTGGTATACAAGCTATTGCAATTGCTAAAATATTAAAACAAATGAATGCGCAAATTCATTTCATTGCAGGAAATATTAATCTTCCAATTCCGTTAAATAATCAAGAAATTACTCGAGTTGAAAGCACAAGGGAAATGTTTGAAGCAATTAAAAATAATCTCATTGATGCGGATATTTTTATCAGTTGTGCAGCAGTTGCGGATTTTAAAGTTAAAAATATTTCTCATCAAAAAATTAAAAAAAATACTCTAAAAAATTTTAATCTAGAACTGGAACCAAACATTGATATTCTTGAGTCAATTGGCAATTCCATTAATCGTCCAAAAATTGTAATTGGCTTTTGTGCACAAAGTGAAAATCTTATTGAAAATGCTCGTGAAAAATTACATAAAAAAAATTGTAACCTAATTATTGCCAATGATATTGAAAATGGCAAAATCTTTGGAAGTCAAGAAACCAAAGCTTATTTCGTATATCACAATAATCAACAAGATCTAGGTAAAATAACCAAAAACCAATTAGCTTTACTACTTGCTAAAGAAATAGTTAATTTAATTAAAACTTGTTAATTATAAAATATTTTTATTATTTTATTAAGCGAGTTTTTTTAAACAAAGATTATTTATTTTACATTCATGGCATTTTGGTTTTCGAGCAATGCAAACATATCTTCCGTGAAGAATTAACCAATGATGCGCATGATAAAGAAATTTTTTAGGAATAATTTTTAGCAAAGCAAATTCGGTTTTTTCAACATTAGCTTCATCAACCAGACCTAATCGATTCGCAACTCGAAAAACATGAGTATCAACTGCGATAGTAGGTTTCCCAAAAGCACAATTAAGAACAACATTAGCAGTTTTTCTCCCAACTCCGGGAAGCGATTTTAATTGCTCAAAATTTTGCGGAATTTCACCATTAAATTCTTCAATTAAAATTTTAGATAGCTTGATAATATTACTTGCTTTGCCATTAAACAAACCAATTGACGAAATATATTTTTTTAATTGCTTTTCACCAATTTCTAACATTTTATGTGGATTATCAGCAATTTTAAACAATTCTTGGGTAGCTTTATTAACCGAAATATCGGTTGATTGTGCAGATAAAACAACAGCAATTAGTAGGGTATAATTATTGCAATAAATCAGTTCGGTTTTAGGATTTGGCTGGTGATCTTGCCATGTTTGAAAAATCGCATTAATGGTTTTTTTGTGCATTTTTTTACAAAATTTTTGTTTTACAAATAAATTTTAAGGCTTTTAATGGGATAAAATTAGTTTAAATAATGTTAAAAAATTAATCTATAAATTATTAAATTAAATTGATATTTAAAATTATAATTTTAACAAACATAACATTAAAAATCTGGGAAATCTGGAAAATTTAAAAAAATTAACTCAAAAAAATAAAGATTTTACGAAAAAATAATTAAAATTGAAAATATGATTCACGATATTAACGAACTTAAAAAACAGCGCAAAATTCATTTTATTGGCATTGGTGGAATTGGCATGAGTGCTTTGGCTTTCATTCTTCGCAAGTGGAATATTGCAGTTCAAGGATCAGATCTCAAAGAAAATTATCTTACCGAAAAATTAAGAGCTAGTGGAGTTAAATATTTCGTTGGACATGATGCAAAAAATGTTGATCAAGATGTTAGCTTAATTGTTCAAACTTCAATCATTAAAACCAATAATCCCGAAATTTTAGAAGCGCAAAATCGCAATATTTCAATCATGACTCGTGCTGAATTATTGGCATTAATTATGCAAGAATATTACGGGATAACCATCGCAGGAACTCATGGCAAAACAAGCACTACCGCAATGGTTTCGGTATTGTTAGATGATGCAAATTTAAAACCTACAGTAATTAACGGTGGAATAATTCATTATTTCCAAAGCAATTCCAAAGTTGGAGAAGGTAAATATTTGGTTGCCGAATCAGATGAATCCGATGCAAGTTTTGTCAACCTTCCAACTAAGATTGGAGCAATTACTAACATCGAACCAGAGCATTTGGAATTTTCTGGATATCAAGGAAGTTTTGAAAAACAAAAAGCTTGTTTTGAGCAATATGTTTCTCAAATTAATCAAGATGGATTATGCGTTATTTGCATTGATGATCTTGAGTCAAATAAACTTTATGAAAAACTCAAATCATCGAAAAAAAACTTATTGAGCTATTCAATCACCAAACCTGCTGATATTATCGCAAAAAATATTTCAATGGATATTAATGGAATTACTTTTGATGTAGTTTTTAAAAATAATGAAGAAATAAAATCAATTAAAATGCCAATATACGGCAAACACAATGCTAGCAATGCTTTAATAGCTATTGCAATTGGTAAATTTCTTGGTTTAGAAAATAATCAAATTAAACAAGGTTTATCTAAATTTAATGGAGTTAAACAAAGATTCACAAAAGTTGGTGAATTTAATGGAGTTTCAATAATTGATGATTATGGTCATCATCCAACCGAAATATTGACTACTCTCAAAGCTGCACGAGAAATTGTTGCTAAAGAAAATAAAGTTATTTGCGTAGTTCAACCTCACAAATATTCTCGAGTTCGTGATTTATTCAGTGAATTTTGCAATGCTTTTTTTGATGCAGATATTCTCATTGTTTGCGATATTTATTCAGCTTCGCAATCTCCAATTGATGGGATAAATCAAGATTCGCTAATTGCAGGAATTAAAAAAGCTGGACATAAAAATGTCATCAAATTAAATCATGAAAATGATTTAGCTAACATTTTAAAGCCATTAATCACCAAAGGTGATATGATATTTTGTACAGGTGCAGGAACAATCACCAATTGGGCAAAAAATTTAGCTGAGCAATTACAAAAATTATAATTTTATTTTTAAAAAAACATGGAAATAATTTTTAAAATTGCCAAAAATTCCCAAGAAATGAAACTTGGCTATCCCTTGATTGGCAAGCATTACCAAGATTTCAGCGAAGAAAAATTTCTTGAATCAGTTGAAGAAATGATTTCTCTTAGTAATTACCAAATGTTATTGGTTTTTGTGAAAAACCAAGAAAAGTCAACATTAATCGATAAATTAGATTTAGTTGGAGTATGCGGATTTTGGTTAGCGAGAATGTTTTACTGCGGAAAATATCTTCAGCTTTCTAATTTTATGGTTGACGAATCCTTGCGTGGAAGTGGAGTTGGAAAAAAAGTTTTAAATTACTTTGAAAATTATGCGCAAAAAAATCATTGCCAAAAAATCGTTTTAGATTCTTACACCGAAAATAAAAAATCCCATTCTCTTTACTACGGCGAAGGTTTTTACATTAGAGGTTTTCATTTTATGAAGGATATAAATTAACTTCATAGAATTTTACTTTATAACTTTAAAATTATTTAAAAAAAAATTTGTGATAAATTCATTAGTAGAAAAAATTGACAAACCCATTCTTAATAATGCTCAAACTGAATTATTTGAAAAATTTTATTCCTTAGAAATAATTCATAAAATGCAAAATTCTTATAGTTTAAAAAATTATCGTTTTATCGATTTATTTGCAGGAATTGGAGGGATTAGAATTGGTTTTGACAAACTCCATGCCAAATGTGTATTTGCTAGCG
Organism: Rickettsia typhi; assembly: GCA_945878005.1. Taxonomy (GTDB): domain Bacteria; phylum Pseudomonadota; class Alphaproteobacteria; order Rickettsiales; family UBA1997; genus CAILUF01. The sequence continues at coordinate 11,928 of CAMCSJ010000005.1, forward strand.
AATGGGATAAATTTAGTCTAATTACTTATCAAAAAAATTTTCATCATCCTGTTGCTGGAGACATCACTAAAATAGATGAAAAAGATATTCCTGAATTTGATATTTTACTTGCTGGATTTCCTTGTCAACCTTTTTCAAATGCAGGGAAAAAACAAGGTTTTGCTGATTTAAGAGGAACACTTTTTTTTGATATTTGCAGAATAGTTTCATATCATCAACCACAAGTTATTTTGCTTGAAAATGTCAAAGGTTTTAAAAGTCATGATAAAGGAAATACCTTTGCAATTGTTAAAAAGAATTTAGAGGATTTAGGTTATAAAATATTCGTACAAATTTTAAATTCAAAAGATTTTGGCTTAGCTCAAAATCGCGAAAGAATTTATATAGTTTGCTTTAAAAATCATGTTAAATTCCAATTTCCTTTACCATTTGCAAATTCATCAAAATTAGGAAATATTTTAGAAAAAGAAGTTGCCCAAAAATATACCATTTCAAACAAATTATGGGAAGGTCATCAACGAAGAAAAAATCAACATATTGCCAAAGGAAATGGTTTTGGTTATTCAATTTTTAATAAAAATTCACCATATACAAGTACAATTTCGGCTAGATATTACAAGGATGGATCTGAGATTTTGATTGAACAAGAAAATAAAAATCCGCGCAAAATTACTCCAAGAGAAGCTGCAAGATTGCAAGGGTTTCCCGAAGATTTTATAATTCCCGTAAGCGATGTTCAAGCTTATAAACAATTTGGCAATAGTGTATCCGTTCCCGTTATTGAAGCAATAGCGGTAGAAATTGCCAAAGCATTAGCAAAGAAATGAAAATAACAAAATTAAAAATTGAAGAAAAAAAATTGAATATAAATCTTAAATTTTATTTCTTTTTAAAATATTTAATTAAAGCAAAACTGAGCAATACTCAAATTGAAGAATTTCTAAAATTAACCGTATTTGAAAATAATAAAAATGAATTAGTTAAAGATTTTTTCAGTAAAATTAAATCAATTGAAAAAAAACAGTTAATTGAAAACATACTAGATAGAGTTGAAGATAATCAAGATTTTTATTTATTAGAATTCGCAATAAGACTCTATGAAGTTAAAGACCTATTGCTAAGTGAAGCCAAAATTTGTGATATATTAAATTTTGATAAATTGCAAAAACTTGATCCGCTTTCATTAGAATATGACAAATTATCAGTTTTGAAACCTTATTTTGTTCGCGTCAATAGTGCATTATTGGCATTATTATTTTTTGAGAATATTGAAAATAAAAATCTTAATTTTATGACTGAAAATTCATTTGAATTTTTACAAAATTTGTCAAATAGATTTAGAAATTTAAAAAATATCGGTCTTGAATCAAATCAAATTTTATGCTAATGTTTAGCGAGAGCATTAATCAATCAATAATTTCTGATTCGGGATCAAACTATGAAAATCGCATTGAAATTGTTTTATCAAGAATTGGTATAGATTTTAAAAAAAGAGTTCATGATAAATTTGATCAAAGTACTGAATATGATTTTTTCTTTAAAATCGATAAAATTAATTATGGAATTGGAGCAAAAAGAACCTTAAGGGAAAGATATAAACAGTTTATCAAGACTTCAAAAAATCCGATGTTGATGTTATGATTCAGATAACTATTGGCTTAGATTTAACGGAAGAAAAATCAAAAATTATCACTGAAAATGGCATTTTTATCTTTGTTGCAGAGGAGATTTATCAGTCAAAATCATTTAGCTTTTTAAAAGTAAATAAAAATATTTACTCAACTAATCAACTAAATTTATTAACCCTAAAAAAATTAGCTAAGATTAATAATAGTCATTAAATTCTAACTATAATAAATAATTTTTATAAAAAATGCTTAAAATATCAACATTTAATGTTAACTCGATTAGGGCAAGAATGCCAAGGCTTTTAGCTTGGTTAAAAGAATCAAATCCTGATATAGTTTGTTTGCAAGAATTAAAATGTGAAGAAAAAAATTTCCCTTTTGAAGAATTGCTTGATGCTGGATATAACTCAGCAGTAAGTGGACAAAAAACTTATAATGGAGTAGCAATTTTATCAAAATATAAAATTGAAGATATCTCAAAAACCTTGCCAATGCTAGATCCAAATCAAGAGCAAGATTCACAAGCTCGATATATTGAAGCAGTTATTGCTCTAAAAAATCAAGCAATTAGGGTAAGTTCAATCTATGTTCCCAATGGTGGAGGTGAATTAAGCGAAGGAGAAGAGCTTAAAAATTCCCAAAAATTTTTATATAAACTTGATTTTTTTGATCGTTTAAAAAATCATTTCCAAAAAATTTTAAGCTATAATGAAATTCAAATTTTTGGTGGAGATTTCAATGTTGCAATTGATGATCTTGATATTTTTGATTCTCAATTATGTAAGGATCAACTCCTCTTTCATCCTTTGGAGCGTTCTAAAATTCGTAGTCTTAAAAATCTGGGATTAATTGATTCTTATCGTATTTGCAATCCGCATGATAAGGAATTTTCTTGGTGGGATTATCGGGGTAATTCTTATCAAAAAAATAAAGGTGCAAGAATTGATTATCTTTTTTTATCACCTCTTGGTTCAGATAATTTAATAAAATCTTATCTAGAAAATTATGGAGTAAGAGATCAAGAAAAAGCATCAGATCATTGTCCTGCAACCATTGAGATCAAAAATTAATATTGTTAATTATTCACCATATTAATTAATATTTCTTGATAAAAGTTAACTTTTAACTAAAAATATTTTTTTAAATATAAAATCTTATCGACTTAATAATTATTAAAAATCATTGATTTAAATAAATAAAACTGCATTATGAAGATAATTTCAAATTGAAATTATTTATCCGCTATTTTGTAATTTATTTTCAACAAATTGCCAAATTTTTTCGCATTTAACAAATTAATTTTACAAAATTTTCGTAATTTTGAAAATCAAAAATTTAGCTTCGATAATCAACAAATTTTACTTAGTGGAAAAAATGGCTGTGGAAAAAGCAATATCTTAGAAAGCCTTACACTACTTGGTCGAACTGCATCTCTTAGAAATAGTGATTTTGAAGAAATGCTTAAAATTAATGATTTACAATTTACGATTTTTGGTCGAATAACTAATCATGATTTTATTGAAAAAATTTCACTACATTTTGTAAAAAATCCTAAGAAAAAAAATCTCGCAATAAATGGTGAAGCAATTAATATCAAGCGTCAAAGTGATGTAAAAAATCATTTACCAAATTTTATTTTTCTAACTCCACAAATTGAACAACTTTTTATCTCAGGAAAAGCTAATCGCAGAATCTATCTTGATCATATTGTTTGCGATATTGATTTCCTTCATCAGAATCGTTTAAATGATTATCAAAAATTTATCCGCGAAAGATTGTTAATTTTACAAAAATATCAACAGCAAAATAGTGCTAAAAAATGGCTCGAAGCAGTTGAAAATAAAATTGTTGAAACTGGAATTGCCATAGGTGCAGCTCGAATTGAAGCAATTGAGTTTTTCAATAAGGCTATTAAATCTTTTGATTCAAATTTTCCTAAAACTTATCTCAAAGTTATTGGCGATGTTGAGCAAGCTCTTGAAAATCAAAGCTCTTTACAAATTGAAAATCTTTACCACGAAAAATTACAAGCAAATCGTCAAATTGATTCCACTAATTTCAAAACTAATTTTGGAATTCATCGCAGTGATTTTGATGCAATTTTTTGTGATAAAAATTTATCAGCAATCCATTCTTCAACTGGGGAACAAAAGGCAATTATGATTGCAATTACCATTGCTCGTGCTAAAATTTCTTCACAATATCGCAATCAACCAACCATTTTAATTTTTGATGAGATTGTTTCCCATCTTGATGAAAAAAGGAAAGTTGATTTACTTAATGAAATTGCTCAAACCAATCTCCAATGCTTTTACAGTGCTACGAATTTTGAACTTGTTCCAGTTGAATTAAGAAATAATATTTTTGAAATAAAAATTGATAATTTGTAATTTTAAATAAAATATATTTTCATTATGAGCGAAGAAATTTTAGTAATTGGAAGTGGAGCAATTGCATCTTTTTACAGTGCTTTTTTATCAAAAAAAAATCGCTTAACCATGTTATGTCGAAGTGATTTTGATTTCATAAAAAATAATGGGATTAAACTAGAAAGTAATTTTGAAAATATTCATTTTTTTCCTAATGTAATTACCGATTTAAGTGAATATGATCAACAAGCCAATTATTTAATCATTGCAACCAAAGCTCTTGAATCAATTGATTTAACTTCAATGATTAAAAGGTTGAAATATTTACCTCGCAATATAATTTTAATTCAAAATGGCATTCACATTGAAAAAAAACTTCACGAAAATTTTTTACAATGCAATTTGATTAGTGTTTTAGCCTTTATTGCAGTTAGTAGAATCAGCAGTGGAGTTATAAAACACTATGATTACGGTAAGTTAATTATTGGCAATTACCCAAATGGAATTAATCTAGAATGTCAAAAATTTCATGCCCTACTTTGCGAATCTAAAATTGAAGTTGAAATTAGTGATAATATTCAACAAGATCGCTGGAAAAAATTAATTTGGAATGGTGCATTTAATCCCGTTTCAGTATTATCAGGAGGTTGTGATACTAAAAAACTTTTAGATAATCCTTTTTGTAAAGATTTGTTGCAAAATATTATGAAAGAAATTATAGCATTAGCTTGCCTTGATGGCTATAAATTAGATAATAATTTAATTGAAAAAAACTTTGAATTAACCTATCAAATGAAACCATATAAAACAAGTATGCTTCTAGATTTTGAAGCAAAAAGACCGATGGAAATTGAAGCAATTATTGGCAATGCCGTAAAATTTGCTCAAAGTAAATCGTTTTCAACTCCATATTTATCAACGCTTTATGCCTTATTATCTTGTTATTAAAAAAAATTTAATTTTGAAAATAAATTTACAAATTCTAACAATCTTTTTTCTTGCGATTTTTTCCAATCAAGCAATTTCTCAAGAAAATATCATAAATAAAACTAGCGATACTCCTTCAGCTCCTAAGGTTAAACCATTGCTAAAAAATAAAACTGCTAGTCCAATTTTAAAAGAAACTAATAAGAACTCCAATAACTCAATTAAAACCTCAGCTCCATCTCCAATTAACCCTGAAGTTAAAAATCCTAATAGCGATTTAAAATCATCTAACGCTAATCCAAATTCCAAAGCAATTCCAACTCCAGATATTAATAAAAATAACAACCCAACTCAAAGCTCTCAAGACAATAATAAATCTTCATCAAGCAATCCTTCGTCTAATTCCAATCCTTCAAATTCTACTCCTGCTAATAATATTTCTTCAACTTCTAATACCACAACCTCCAATACTACAAGTTCCAATACTACAATTTCTAACACTACAAGTTCAACTAATACAAATGCTACCAATTCAACAACTCCAAGCCCTACAAACAAAACATTGCCAAGTGATCCAAGTAATAAAGATTCTTCAGCAAATTTAGAGGTTTTAAAAAAATCACCCATGATAAAATCCAAAAAACCTTCAAAAAATATTTATAATAAAAATATCCAAAATTCCAAAAAAAATATTAGAAATGCCCAAAAAAATATTAAAAATATTAAAAAAATTCCTCCTAAAAATGACGTAATCATTAATCACGAATCAGAAAATAAAAAATATATTAACGAAAATGGTCGAAAAATTAGTGGTGATTATTTTCTACAAATTATTTCAAAAAAAAGTTGCGATACGGTCACTCAAACCGAATGCTTTCGAAGAGATCGTAAGAATGAAGAGCCATATTTCCACAAAACAATTATTAATATTTTTAATAATCAAATTGTAGCTGAACAATATTTCACAACAACCAATAATAACAAAAAGATTTTCTTAAAAGTTAATAATGGCAATTATCAATTAACAACAACCAATGATAACCTAATTTCATTTACCGTTGATAATGGAATTGTTAAGGATTTAACTTTGATTTCAGGAAATATTTCTCGTGAAAATTTTATAGTATCCAAATGCATTATCGCTGAAAAAAATTATGGATATTTTATGGCTTACAATAAACAACCCAGACTCATGGAAACTAATTATTTTACCAATAAAAATAATTTTGAAGGGGTAAGAAATATCGCAATTTTTACCAATATTCAAAATATCGATAACCTTACTCTTCAAGATCTTATGGCAATTGAGGTAAAATCATATAACAACATTTATGCAGTTGAAAATCTCAATTTATGCAAAAAACCCAATAGCGATATTTTGGAAGTTAGAGAGATTAGCAAAGCAGAATGTATTAAGCGTCAAGAATGCCTAATTTTAATCAATAGTAATCCCGATTTTCATAATAAAATAATTGATGAATCTTGTTTGGGATATTTTGACAGCAAAAGACAAGATTTTCAATCCTGCTCAACTTCTCCCGATTGCAATGATTATATAATCATCAAAGATTGTGAAGTAAAATTAATGGCTGGGGAATAAGACTTGATTAAAGATGATTTAATTAAAAATGATTTAATTAAAGATGATTTAATTAAATTTGCTTTGCAAAATAAGACTTAATTAAATTTGCTTTGCAAATTTAGCTTCAATATCGAATTGCTCCACGGCGAATGAATCGCCGTATCCGCAATAGGTTTATTTTTTATAAAATACCTAAAGACACTATCTTGCTAAAAATTACCCAGATTTCTACTAGGATTATTTCCCTTATATCCCTACAATTTACAGAAATACTTAAAACGCCTACGGGCACATAACTCCCCCCTTGAGGGGGAGTCGACGAACAAGCCTTAACGTTAGTTAAGGCTTAAGGAGGACGGTTGCGGGGTCGAAAAGCTAGAGTAACATAAGATCTCGTAAGACATAAAAAACTAGATTAAAAAAAATTCTAAAAAAAGCGATTTCTTGATTTAACTTTTAAACTAAAAAATTTCTAAAGAATCCTAAAAAAAATTAAAAAAACCTCGAATTATTTTTAAAAAAACTTAATTTTTATTTAAAAAAATTTAATATTTTTAGGATCAGAAATTTAAATCAAGAAATTGCCATTTTTGTTAAAATTTTTCTTTCCAGTTTTTTAGATGTTGCTACATCCACTGAAGCTCTAGTCCTTCGACCCCCCACGATTTAGAAGGGCTTAACTACCGTTAAGCCCTTCTAAATCTGCTCCCCCTCAAGGGGGGAGCTAGAGCCCGAGTGTTTTACAGGTTTTTTTAATAATGTGGGGATGTAAGCCTTAAGCCCTCTAAGCCGCTAGCGGGGAGAGGGAGCAGATCGAGTATCTTGCGAGATCTCATGCTACTCTAGTCTTTCGACCCCCCCACCGACTCCTTAAGTCTTTACTACCGTAAAGACTTGTTCGTCGACTCACCCGCAAGGGGTGAGTGATGAGCCCGTAAGCGTTGCAAGTATTTCTGTAAATTGTAGGGATATAAGCCTCAAGGGGGGAGCTTAGAGCCCGAGAGCAAGGGCATTGCACAAAATTTGAAGGGGCGTAAGCCCTCAAGGGGGGAGCAAGGGATCGAAGGTTTTGCGAGCTTGTAGAAAATTGTCGCGATAGGGGGGTGCAGGTAAGGACAGGGAGATAATTTATAAGTTTATTTTTTATAAATTATCGTTTAAAGTTATTGTAAGGCAATAAGAATAAACAATTACAGTTAAAAATATTGTTAAATTAATAATTTTAAATAATTAATTTAAGCTAGTTAATTTAAGCTAGTTATTTACTAGTTAATTTAAGCGACTTAATTTTATAACTTGAAAATTTTTGATAATATTTTAAATTTACAAAAAAAAGTTAAATTAATTTTAAAAAAATTGTTGCCATGTTAAATAATTTATATTCTCAAGGTTTTTTTAATATCTCGCCAAAGGATGTTAGCATTGATTTGGCGGAGTCTGTAAATCGCGCAAGTGATAAATTGCGAAATGAAATTATTCATAAAAAAAATCCTGTTTTGGCGATTGAAAATAATTACGAGCAATTTGAAATATCTCAAAATTTGGTGAAAAAAATTCAAGAATTTCCACAAGTTTTATTGCTGGGAGTTGGTGGTTCGAGCTTAGGAGCTAAAACGATTTGTGCGTTAAATAATAATTGCAATATTGAATTTTTAGAATCAATTGATCCGCAAACTATTGCTAATATTTTTAAAAAAATTGATTTAGAAAAATGTTTTTTTATGGTGGTGAGTAAGTCGGGAGAGACTGTGGAAACTATTTGTCAGACTTTGATTTTAATCGATAAATTGCGTTTAATTAATTTTTCGCCTGAGAATTTTTCCAATCGATTTTTATTTATTACTTCTTCAAAAGAAAGTTCGCTTAGCAAAATTGCCTTGGAAATTAATGCGGAAATTATTGCTCATCCCAATGATATTGGGGGAAGATATTCGGTATTTTCGATTGTGGGAATTTTACCTGCGATGATTGCTAATTTGGATGTTAAAAAATTTCGCCTTGGAGCGCATAAGGCAATTGATGATTTTGTGAATAATCAACAAATCTCTGATGCTTGCGGGATTCAACTTGAACTTTATAAACGAGGTTTTTGTAATAATGTTTTTATGCCTTATATCGATATTTTAAAAAATTTTACCGATTGGTATCGTCAACTTTTAGCTGAATCTTTGGGCAAAAATTCTTACGGCGCAACTCCCATAAATTCAATGGGAACTGTTGATCAACATAGTCAATTACAACTTTATTTGGAAGGTAGGAACGATAAATTTTTTACATTTATCAGTGCTAAGAAATACCCAATAGATTTTGCAATTAATGATTTAAAAAATTCCAAAACATTATTTGGCAATAAAAATTTATCACAAATTTTGGAAATTGAAAAGAATACTACCATTGAAGTTTTAAGGCAAAAAAAATTACCAATTCGCAATATTGAATTTTTTAAGACTGATGAAGAAACTTTGGGAGCATTGATGATGCAAATGTTTTTGGAAATTATTTTGATTGCTTATGCTAATAATATTAATCCATTTGATCAACCAGCTGTAGAGTTAAGAAAAGATTTAGCCAAACAAATTCTTGCTAATTTTTATGAATAAAATTATTGAAATTATTTTAAGAAAATTGCCATTTTTAAAAAATAATTTTTTATCACCAATTTTTATTTTATTATTTTTTGGAAGTGGATTTGCTTTGATTGGAGCATTAATTTCGCAATATATTTTTGGCTATCAGCCTTGTATTTTGTGTATTTATCAGCGAATTCCTTTTGGGGTGATAATTTTATTAAGTTTGACTGCGTTAATTTTAAGAAAGAAAATATTGATCAATAAAATTATTTTTGCGATTTGTTTATTGGCAATTTTGATTAATATTTTATTGGCATTTTATCATAGCGGAGTTGAAAGGAAGATATTTAGGGGATTTAGTGGTTGTAGTGTCAAAACCATGTCTTCTTTGGAAAATATTGAACAATTACGCGAAGTTTTACAAAGTAATAAACTTGCCAAATGCGATGATCCTCAATTATTTATTTTGGGATTAACTATGGCACAGTGGAATTTTATTTATTGTTTGATGTTGTTAATTATTGCGATGTTTTATTATTTTAAAGTAGTAAATAAAGAAAATAATTATTCTTAACTAAATTACCTTGAAATTAATTTTTATTTCTTGAGTGGAACTTTCTTTGCTTGGAGGAAATTGCCATTGTTTGAGTGATTGTAAAAGTAGATAATTTATTTTTGGGTAATTGGATGGCTGTATTAATTCAACTTTTTCTACCATGCCAGTGCTGGTGATGTAAAATTTTGCAATGGCATTAGTTTGCATGAATTGATAGCGTAATTCTTCGGGAATTTCGGGAAGTGGTTGATAGATTGGCTTAAGGTTTGAGGCTGGGTTTTGGTTATTTTGTAAATTTTTTTCTTTTAAAATATCGGTATTTTTATCGCTTTCAATATGTTCGTCATTGTGAGAATTATTAATCGATTTTTTAACAATTTTTTTAGAAGATTCATGTTGATGATTATCTCCTAAAATTTTTTTATCACCAATTGAAGCATCAATTTGTAATGAAATTTGCGGAGGTAATAAATTTTCTGGAAAGAATTTTAAATCAATTAGCAATAATGCACTAAATAGTAAAATTGCTAAATTATAACTTAAAAAAGGTCGATACATTTAAGGCTTGGTAATGATTGAAAAATGATTTCCTCCTGCTTTTTTAACCTCAAGCATTACTTGAGTTGCAATGCCTTGTTTGGAATCTTTATCGCAGGATAATAAGATAATTTTTTCTTGGTCATCAAGTAGTTTTTTTACTTCATTGTTAAGATTATTTAAATCTACAATATTTTTATTAAGATATATTAAGTTTTCTTTGGTTATGGTGATCATGATGGTTTTTTCTTGAGAAATTTCTTCGCTATTTCCTTGAGTTAAATTTACGGCAATTCCTTGATAATTTTTCATTGATAATGAGGCAATTATGAATGTTGCTAGTAGAAAAAACATCACATCGATCATGGGAATAATTTCTATTCGAGCTTTTTTGGAGGTTCTTAATCTTGTGATTTTCATAATTAATCCTGAAGATTACGATCAATTTTAATATGATCAATTAGCTTAGAGCCAAGCCTTTCCATCTCGTCAATTACTTGATCTTGTTTGCGAGAAAAAAAGTTAAAAGCAAAAAGTGCAATAATGGCAATTATTAAACCAAATCCCGTTGCAATAAGACTTTCTGCAACTCCTGCGGTAACTGCAGTTGGATTGATGATATTGCTATTGCCAATAATTTTAAAGGAAGACATCATGCCAATAATCGTTCCAACTAATCCAAGAAGTGGAGAGGAGGTGATTATTGTTTCTAGAATCCATAAATTTTGATTAAGTTTTTTTTCGATATTTTTAGCTTCATCACTTGACCTTGATTCAATCCACCAGATTGGAATTTTATCGAGTTTATTTTGGTGATGTTGTGCAAGTTCATTTTGCTTGGTTTCGATGATTATTGAAAGAAATTTTCGATAATAATTTTTGGAATTTAATTTATTTAGGTTATCATTTAACAATTTCCAATCAAAATTATATTTCTCAATAATATCAACTAATTTCTGGGGAATTCTCGCTAAATTATGAAAAAGTAATATTTTATCAATAGTAATTGCTAATGCAGTAATTGCTAGGATAAGAAGAGGAATCATTACGATTCCTCCTGCTTTAAAAAAATAAAAAATCATATTTGGATTTAAAAATTATTTAAAAAATTATTATCGTTAAATTTGATTTAACGATAATTTTAAATATTTAATTTTTATAGTTTTAGTTTTAAAAATATTTAAAAACTTTTATTTACTATAAAATAAAATGTTCTACGAAGTCCATATTGGGAAGCATTCATACCAATTCCAGTTCCGTCATGTAAGCGATAAGTTCGATCAAAAATATTATTTACTGCTAAACGAAAATTGATTTTATAAATTTCACGACTTACAAAAGCATTAAAGGTTGCGTAGGCTGGCATGCTGAGAGTTGAAGCTTCACCTCGACGCATTCCACTTCCAAATAATACATCTCCACCAAGCATGTTTTTGTTGAATTTGTAAGATGCTCCAGCTGAAGCAGTAATTTTTTGCTCGTGATCAAGATGAACATAATTTTTACTTATGAAATCAATTTCAGCATTTTCAAGCAAATATTGACCTGAGGTAATTTTATGAGCTCGAGCTTTTTGATAAGCAAGATTGCTATATGCCATGAAATTTTCTTTCTTATAATCAGCGCTAAGTTCTAATCCATAAATTTTAGCTTTTTGAAAATTATATTGTGAATAAATTAAGGCATTACCAAATTGTCCTTCATCAAGCATGTTTTTAACATCCTTGAAATAACCATCAATTCCTAGGCTTAATTCTTTGGAAAATTTATGATTTAATCCAATATCGAAATGGTTAGTTCTTTCTGATTTAAGTTTTGAACTATCAGAATTTTCACCTTGATTAGTGGTATTGGTAAAAATTAAAGGATTACGATTTCCAACTAATTCAGCTTTTGGAGCGGTAAAATATCTTGCATAACCAAGATGCATTTTGGTTTTATCGTTGAATTTATAAAGAGAATTAAGTCTTGGACTAAGTTGATTTTCATTAACAATTCCTTGAGCTTGATCAAATCTTAATCCTGCGTTAAAAGTTAATTTTTTGGTTGGATTATATTCGTTTTGAGCATAAAGACTGTAAAGTCTAGTGTTGCTTGTTATGTTATTATTTATCCGTAAAATTTCGCCAGTTTTATCACCAGCATCGTCAGTTTTAAATGTTAAATTATTGCTTGAATTATCTAAGCGAGAATCGTTGAAATAAAAACCAAATCTTGCGGTATTTTGTGTATTTAAGTTTTTACTAAAATCTCCTTGAAGACCATAAGCAATAGATTGGCGATCAATATTGGAAGCAATTCCATTGAAGATTAATCCACCAACCTTATCAGCTCTAAAGTCCAATTGACTATGTCTAACAAAGCTTGCTATTTGATAATCTAGACCATTATTGCTAAATCCTTGAAATGATAAAATTGCAAAACGATTAGCTTCTTTTTGATTATCGTTAATATCGCGAGAATTAATTGCTTGAATTTCAGAATGTTCATGTTGAGTTTCTTGATTAGCACTTGTTGGGATTTGATAACGATTTGTAGCATTGGCAATAACCAAAGATAAGCGATTTTTTGCAGATAATAATTTTGAAAAATATCCAAAAACCTTATCTTGCTTAGTATCATTATGCGTTGAATTTCTAGCACTAGTTGGAGATTCAATTCCACGATTATTTTGCAAATAAGATGCACTTAAAAAATAATTTAGATTTTTGAAATTTCCACTAAGTTGTTGATTGACTCCAAGATCATTATTGGTTCCAAGCAATAATTCACTATATCCACCATTTTCAAGTTTAGAATTTTTTACCTGATCTTTGGTTTTGATTTCAACAACTCCAGCAGTTCTATAGCCATATTGAGCAGGAAGCGAACCCGTAAGAAGATTAATTGAATCTGCAAAACGAACATCAAATATTTGTCCAAATCCTGAAATTCCTTCGGGAATAATTACATCATTGATGCGATATTGGACATTGCTGTGATCGTTGCGGACATGGATTTGCCCAAAGCTATCGGAAGTGACTCCTGGGAATCGAGCAAGAACTTGATTTAGAGAAGTTGCTTCGCCAAGCGGTAAATTTTGAATTGCAGTTTCGTCAAAATGATGAGAACTGCTATGGGTTTTGGTTGATAAATTATTGCGAGATTGATTGAGTTTACTTGCGGTAATTTCATAATCTAGGCTTTCAGCATAAACTGAATTTGAGCTAAGAATAGCAATGGTTAATGCCAAGGTTAATCCAAAGTTTAATCCCTGTTTGGAAATTTTAAAATAGTTAAGAATATTGAAAGACATTTTGATAAAATTTAATTGCTTAAAATAAATAAATTGTTAGAAATTTATTAGATTGAATAATTTATTGTGATAAAAGTTAAACTAAGTTAAGTTTAATTAAGAAATAAATTATGATTTTAAGCAAAGAATGGTGGAGCTCGACAGCGTTTTGTTTGGAAGAGGGAAGCGATGTTTGTTAATAAAAATTTTCTTGGGAAAATTAAATTTATTAATGCAGGAAGATAAAGTAAAATTAAAAAACTAATTAGTTTTTTTTGTAAATTGGCTAAATTACAAAGATTGCAATTGTTAATTTTATCATTTTTTGAGATGATGATAGGAGAATTTTCATCAAAAAATGAAGTTGAAGAAAATTGTTGATAATCTTTGGATTTATCTTGAAAATTATGTTCAATTAAGTGAGATATTGCAAGGGTTTGACAGCTTATTAGCAATAAGATAAAAAACAACAAAACAGCTTTCCAAAATGGAGATTTTTTATTAAAATTAAAAATATTAATAAAAGTTAATTTCCAAGAAGAATTATTGTTATAGGTTATATTTGGTTGTTTTAAGTTGTTATTAAACACAAATGAAAAAATAAATTAGTTTTAAAAAAATTTTAATTATAAAATTTTTTTATTCAAGTGAATTAAATGTGAATTAAAATTGTAATTTTAATCAATCGTAATTTTGATCGGGTAAAATTAAATTCTAGTTAGAATTACTCTTGAAAAGGAAATGTAAGAATTTTCCCCGAAATCAATATTGCATCAAGAGCAATAGTTAGTGGACTTAAACTTGCTTTGGTAATTTTTTGAGCAGTTGTTAAATCATAGTAAATTGAAATATTGTAAGAAGTACTTAAGCGAGGAAGCTTATCGGTGATGTCCTGCTTGGCTTGATATCTTTGGCCATAAACTTTAAAATCAAGAGTAAAAATTTCACTCTTAGCTATGAAACCAAGAGAATAAAGGATTGATAAATCTTGAAGGTTAATGTTACTTTTATCAATATTAATTTTTACAATCCCTTGCACTTGATTATTAGGGGAAATTTTTAAAACAGTTTCTTTGCTATCGATAAATAATTTTTTGCTATTTTTCCATAATAATAATTTTTTTATAATACCTGAATTATCGTTAAAAACATAATGATATTTATCATTTAAAAATACTACAAATTGTCCATCTTTACTGATTAAAAAATGATAAAATACTTCATTATAAAAATTATCATTCCATAATTTTTTGGTTAAAGAATTACTGCATGAAAATCCAAGGAAGAGTAGTGCAATTGTTAGAAAAATTATTATTTTCTTTGGTAAAATATAATTCATGAGATAATTTATTTATTGATAATTAAATTGATAATTTCGGCGATAATTTTGGAAATAAATTAAAAATTTAATAGTTATTTTTAAGGAAAAATTATAAGTAAAATTTGCAGAATTTTAGTTAATTTTTTTAAATTAAATTTTAAAATAAAATTTTTTTAAAAAACATCTTTAAACTAAATTTAATGTTGTTAAAATCTAATTATAAACTAAATTTTTGTAAGTGTTTTTTTAATTAAAATTAAAATCTGTGTCCAATTTATTTAAAATAATTTTTTTTAACTTCGCAACGAATCTGGGTAGTTATACTAGAAAACAAATTGCCAAAATAGGCGATATTGTAATATTTGCAGTTAATGGAGTTTTAAATTGCTTTTCTACTCCTTTTTATTCTCGATTAATTTTAATACAAATTTTGCGATGTGGATATTTTTCGCTTCCCGTGGTTGGACTAACTGCAATTTTTTCTGGAGCAGTTTTAGCTTTACAAAGTTATTCAGGTTTTTCGCGATTTAATGCGGAAAGTACTATTGCAACGGTAGTAGTTTTATCGATTACTCGCGAACTTGGTCCAGTATTAGCAGGATTAATGGTTGCAGGAAGAGTAGGTGCATCAATTGCAGCGGAAATTGGCTTGATGAGAGTTACTGAGCAAATCGATGCATTGAGAACTTTATCGACTAATCCAATAAAATATCTGGTTGTTCCAAGAATAATTGCTTGCGTAATTGCTTTGCCAATTTTGGTTTTAATTGCTGATATTATTGGGGTAATGGGAGGATATTTGGTAAGTGTTCATTCTCTTGGATTTTCAGCTGGACCATATATTTCAAATACTTTTAAATTTTTAGAAACAATTGATGTAGTATCGGGATTAGTTAAGGCAAGTTGTTTTGGTTTTATAATTGCAATTATGGGATGTTATTACGGATATAATTCTGCGGTAGGAGCCCAAGGAGTAGGAAGTGCAACAACTAATGCAGTAGTTACTTCCTCGATCTTTATTTTACTTTCCAACTATCTGATAACTTTTATATTTTTTGGTTAAAAATTATAATTTATAACTATACTTACAAAAACTTATTGAAATATAATTAAATTTTATTAAAAGATTAATTATATTTCTTTTGTTCAAAGTTATAAATAATTAATTTAGTTCAAAAATGATTAGTTCGCTAGACATCTCTTCATCGATCGAATCTCCAATTGATCAAACTCATCAAAATTTAATTGCATTAGAAAGAAATTTATTTGAAGCAATAGAGAGAAATTCAATTAGTGAAATTAGTAAAATTCTTTATCAAAATCCATCACTGGTAAACGCTAATTTTTTTACGGGAAATAAATCATTATTGGTTTTAGCAACTGAAGTTGGAAATTATGATGTCGTAAAATTACTCATTGAATTTGATGTTGATATTCCTACTTATTCAATCAACTTTGAATGGAGTCATCCTCTTGCAATTGCTGTAAAAAACAATAATTTAGAAATAACTAAATTGCTAATTGAAGCATTGGAAAAAAGAGAAATTAGTGAACCAAAATTTTATAAAGATCAATTGCAATTACAAGATTCTTCTAGCCCAATAGATGATGTAATTTCTGAAGATGATGAAATTTCTGTTAAAGATGAAGATGAATATCAGAATCTCCTTATCAAGGCTTTATTAAATCAAAGAGATCCAGAGATAATTCAACTTTTGGCGAATTTTTTACAAAATGTAAAAAAGATTGATTTGAAATTAATTGAATATTGTGGAAATAATTTACTTCATCTTTCAAATGATTGTAAAAGTTTTTATTTTTTTTTAGAGCAAGGATTAGATATTAATTGCCAAAATAATGAAAATTTAACACCAATTTCACTAGCTATTTTAAGGGGATTAACCGATGTTGTTTCGCAATTATTGGTCGATAATAAATTCCAAATAAATCAAATTCTTGATTTGAAAGATGGATATAGAGCAATTCATTTTGCAATCCTTGGAGAAAATATTGACATGATTGATTTGTTAATTGCCAAGGGAAGTGAAGTTAATTTTTTGGTTAAAGATCAAAAAAATATTTTAGGAATTGCGATTACTGAAGGAAAGACTCATATTGTTAAAAAAGTTATTGATATTCTTAAAGAAAAATATTCTTATGATTATATAAGTTTTTTAAATCATATTGATGAAGATGGTTTAAGTCCAATCCATATTGCCATTGATGCTGATTGTGAAGAGATAGTCAAATTGCTTCTTAAACATGATATTAATCTTAAATTTCGAGATCGCGAAAAAAATCTGCTTTATTTTGCTTATGAATTTAATAATTTTAGAATCTTAGAAAATTTAATTAAACATCACTATGATTTATTTTTGAAAGATCCTAGGGGAAAAAAATTTTTAGAAGAAGAGGAATTTTTTTTAAAAATTATTTTACAAGAAAGTAATTATAAAATGATCAAAATACTTCATGATTATGGAGTGGAATTTAAAAGAATTTTTCATCAATTGATTATCGATGATGTTGAAATCCCTAGTGAAACTTTTGATTTTGTAAATTATCTTGAAGATTTTTATCAAAGTAAAGTTTTAGATAAATTTACTCAAGCCTATCGAAAATTTAAAGATCAAATTGATGTTAAATTTGATAAAAAAGATAAAGTTAATTTTCCTACTTTTTGTTTATTTGAAATTATGATTTTTGTCGATGCAAATTTGCGAGGAGG
>CAMCSJ010000006.1 GCA_945878005.1 Rickettsia typhi
CCTGCATTTCCTCTTAAGTCAGAAATTAATTCTTGTTTTTGTTGAGTATTCATATCCTTGGATGCATTTTTTAAATTATCATAAGAAAGTGAAGTGTTTACATCATTTTTACCTAAGGCTTTATTGCTTTTCATGATACCATGTGAAGCGCGTTTTGCTAATGCCATTAAAGCATTGTCAGTAGTAGTTTTAAAGTCTTTTCCTTTATCCATAAATTTATCAATTTTTTTATCGCTCAATCCAAGTTCTGTTCCTTTATCTTTCATGGCATTAGAACGAACATCGCTAAGTGCTTTTTGCCTTTCTTCGGGAGACATTTTAGCTAGAGAAGAAGCATTTTCATTTTTATGATTTTCCACTGCTTGATCTCCAGCTTTTTTCATTTCTTTAGTTGAGATATTATCTCTAGTCATCTCAGCTCTTTTATTTGCTCGACCTTCTTTGGCAATTTTTCCTGAATCAAATAACATGGAATCCATTCTTGAAGTTACATTATCTAATCCAACTTTTTTAAGTGCTTTTCCACCATATTTCATGGCGAATCCTTTCGCTGAATTTTTCAATTGATTTGCAGCTTTTGCTAATCCACTTCCCAGAGTTGAGGATGACAATCCTCCCGACATCGTTGAAGCTAGACCTTCCATATAAGTGATCATTTTTTTCATTAATGATGCGATAAGCCAGATGAATAAAATTGAAAAAAGTGAAGGAATATATTGAGAACCTCCCAAAACATATCCACCTGATTGAACCATTGCAGTTTTAGGAGTATTACTAACTGTCCAAAAAGATAAAAGTGAAATTCTAAGTAAAGGAAGTTTTATAACCCAAATTTCTTCCCAACAAATTCTAAAATTAAAAACTATTTTTATTACTTCATAAAGTAAAATGTTGAAAAATGCTAAAACTGTTGCAACCATTACTTGCTGAAGAGAAAATGCAATCATAAATTTTAACCATCTGTCAAATAAATCCTTGGTTTGATTAAACAAAGTAAATAGGATCATGATTGGTCCTGCAATAAATAAAATTGAAATAAAAAATTTGGCAGTTAAGAAAATCATCAAAGCAGTTGCAATTGCATAAACATATTTAAAAATACTAAAATATAAAATTAAAATATATGCCCAGCCAAAAAAACCTGAAAATAAAAGTGCAGAAATTTTTTTACCAATTGGTTCGGATAATAAAATATTAAAAACTTTATCAACTCCATTGAAAATCAGTGCTTTATTATCGTAATTGTTATTTTGGATTGCCATTCTGATTTCTGGGGAGTTATCAAAATTTTCTACCATCGAAAACATTAAGAAATCAATTCCATCTCTAAATAATTGAACAACAATGGTTTTAAACCATTCCCAACCAGTTTCACCCGTGAACAAATAAATCATGCCAATTTTAAAAACTCTATTCATTAATTCGCTCTGACTTAATTCGCTTACTCCCATTAGATATCCAACTCCATAAAACATAAACATGATAACGATCGCTAATTTTACAATTAATTGATAAATATTATGTCCAATAATTCCGCGATAAATTCTTTCTGCTTCGCCCATAACTTCAGTATCGCCATTTCTATAGCCATCCATGATTTTACTTACAGGTTCAATGATATTGCCAATAATTTTTGAAATATTATTACTCTTATTTGATTTTATTTTAACCATTACATCATATTTTCCAGAATTATTGGCATAGGTGTTGATGCAAACAAATCTTTTTCGACAACGTTTATCGGAGTTAAGATAAGATTTTGTCTCACAATAATCAGCATCATTATTACTTACATCATAATCAAAATTTTCAATTAATATCCCATCATACGGAGTTTGAACTCCATCGTAAAGCGCTCCTGCACTTCCAGCAGGTTTATTGGTATAACAATTTCTAAGTTCAGGATCTTTGATTTTAAATGATAGGCGAATTTTATTAATTTCATTATTTCTAAGCTCCTTATTTTGATTGCTCAAAATATTGAGATCATTTGCTGTAATTGATCTATGAGTATGACAATAAAATAACGATCCAAGTTCGGTAATAACACTATTGGCAATACAGTCTTCCGCTCGAGCAGGTTTGAATCGATATAAATTTCCATCATTATCAAATTTATAATATCCTTGAGAATAATTTGGAAATTGCCTATCGACATCATTATTTGGATTTTCATTTGTTACTACGTTTAACTGACCAGATATTTGGGTTGGATTTGAATTTTCACAGCCAGTTTCGGTTTGATTGCAAAGTTTTATTTCCATCCATTGTCCATTGGTAAAATTGAGACTAGTTCCAATTTTAAAATTCATTGATAAGCTATTATTCGAAGAAGAACTGATTGTTTTTTTGAAATCAACTCCATCAAGATATCCAAAGATCAAGCGAGAACTTTCATTTAATAAAAGTGGATTTTGTGATTGATAAATTTTTTGACTTCCATTGGTTTCTTTGGTGACATAAAATGGAGCTAAGCTTCCATATTTTCCATCAAAGCCTTTAAGAAATGATAAGCCTTTACTAGAAAGTGAATCAGATATTATCGCTGAAGTTGATCCCGAAGGAATAGATTTTACTGCTCCATTATAATTTTCTAAATCATAGCATAACTCAACACCTTCTACCCGATATTGAGGAACATCGGTTGAAGCAAGGAGTTGAAGCGATGCACAAGAAGAACATTTTGCTATGGTAATATCTGCAGTATATGAACATGAACCTTTAGTTTGAGTTGAGATAGAGCAAAGAGTCTTAGCGGTAGTAGAACTGCCATTTACGCAATTTTCAATTTTAAATTGACAAGCTGAAGCTTCTGGACAATAAGAACCACTAGATTGATCTTCGCAATTTAGAGAATAAGCTTTGCAACCAATTACAAGATCATTTGCATCTACATCAGGAATGCATCCAGGTTTGTTTATTAATTCCGATCCAGTTCCTCTACAAAGTAATGCAGGACGAGGAGTTATTTGCATCGCCATTCCAACTCCGCATTGAGCAGTTGATGAGGCATTGGTTGCGATTGTTTGATCCCAAGTTTCGGGAGAGATTCTAATTTTTTGTCCTTTTCGTAAAAAAACTTCGTTAGACCAACTCATTAAATTTGCGTTTAAACTTCCTGAAACATTTAAATTGGCTATGGGATCAATACTAGAAGCTGTAGCTGTTTCAAAATCATCATATTCAAAGAAATCTAGATCACTAGCCAATGGATTTATGATTCTACCTTTTAAAAAACAACTCGAACTTGAACTGATATTACTAAATTTAACAAATCCAGATTGTTTAATTTCGATATCGCTATATTTGATAAATTTTATGGCAATAAATTTACCGCAATTAATTCCAAATGTTGAATTAGTTGTATTGCGATTAATTACAATTTCTTCGCCTTTTTCAAGATCTATAAATGACGAACTCCATCCCGAAGAGGATATCGGAATTGTTTTGATGGTATTGAAATTTGAATATCTAGGGCTTTTTTGTTTAACTGATAAATTTATATTACAAGAATTATCCGCTCTTAATAATTTAAAATATGCTCTTTTGGCGTAAGGAGTTCGCGAAGCATTATTTCTAATGGTTAAATCTGTAGTTGCAATATCTCCAATCATTCTTCCTTCACTTTCACTGTTTACATTTTCGGTATTGCAATTCCCAGAAGAATCGCAAGTTACTGATCTTAAGGAGAATGGATCGAAATTAGTTTTGTTTATTGAGCTATCATTATTTGCCCTGATGAATCCTCCAATATATCCCAATTTTTCGTGATAAATGTTATTTGAAACTGGAAAAATTTCATTTATTTGCGCAGAAGTTAAAGTGCTTGATGAGTAAAAAGCTCGATAATCTCTGATATTGTTAACTGAGTTTAAACAAGATGCGGTAACGACATTACTTCCCGAAGGATAAGTACATTCCCAGACTCGTGGATCAGCTAATAATGGCGATCCAAGAGTGCAATTAAATTCATTATTGACTGATCCATTGGGAATTACTCCTTTGCATTCATTTTCGATATTGTAATTTACAGGATGGGGAATTCCATATACAAAAATTCTTTTAATTCCATTGTAAATATTTTTATCAGTATTATTGATATTATTTCCTACCGAAGGAACAGTAAAGCTTAAAGTTCCTGGACCTAAATCTCTATCGGAATTAAAATCTGGAACAGAATCAGCAACATCTCGCCAAGTTCCGTAAAATTTTACAGAAAGTGGATTATCTTGATTATAATCAAAAAAATATTTAGCATAAGTTGAGGTTGGATTACTAACGAGTTTAATGGTATCATAGACGTAAGCTTTAGATTCAACTGCAAAATAAGGAGTAGTAATTTCTTGACCAAGTGAAATATTGCCTCTAGCTTGGATATAAATTTCACTATCGGGAGAAAGAGTAATTGATGATTCGCTTGACTCAGCAGGAGCAGTTGTTGCAACCCAACTAGGTTCCAAGGAAAGCGAATTGGACATGGTATCTTGCTGACATTTTTGATTGCAAATATTAAAACATGAAATTTTATCATCATAAGCTTTAATCTTAGAGCAACCTTTGTAAGTAACTGAAGCTGAATCAGTATATACTTCGGTAGATAAGCAAGTTAGCATCCCAGTTCCTTGAGATTTAAGATCATTGATTGCTTTAGAAATATCAAATTTACATTTATTATCTGCAGTACTAGCATAGACAGCGAGAGTTTGATTTTGATACTCTCCATAATCATCAGCATCGATGCAACCAGTTTCATTGCATGAAGTTGTTAATAAAATAAAGCAAATAAAGCAATATTTAAGAAATAATATAAATTGTTTTTTGTTATTGATAGTAAACAATGTTAGTTAACTTATTGTAAAAGATTTAGTATTTATAATATTAAAATTAAATAATTAAAATTAGTTATTTAATTTAAATCTGCATGATTTTTTTTAAAAATTTAAATGATTTTATCAAAAAAATATTTTAGAAAAATATCGTAAAAAATTCTTAGAAATTATATTAAAACAATTTTAATTTTGAATTAAAAAAAATAAATTTTATGAAAATAACTATTCTTGCATTTGGAGACTTTGAAAGATCCCCAGAAAAAATGATCTTTGATGATTATATTAAGCGAATAAAATATAAAATAATTCTTAAAGAATTAAATTTAAAAAATACCAAAAATATTGAAATCAATGATCTTAAGGCAAGAGAAGCGGAATTAATATTAAACAATATCGAACAAGGTTCAACAATAATTGCTCTTGATGAAAGAGGTAAGGAATTTGACAGTGTAGAATTTGCAAAATTATTTAATAATTTTGCAATTAATGGGATTTCAAATTTAACATTCATCATAGGTGGAGCAGGTGGATTATCTCCAAAAATTATAAAAAAAGCTAAAATCGTTATTTCACTAAGTAAAATGACACTTCCGCATATTTTAGTAAGAATATTTTTGATCGAACAAATTTATCGAGCTCAATCAATTAACGCAAATCATCCTTATCATCGTTATTAATTTTAAATTTGATGAGATCCAAATTTTAAAGATAATGTTATTTTAAAATTGGTAAATTTTTTAATAATAAAAATTGTAATTAATTCGAAGCATTATCGCCAGAATTATTATGAAAAGTTGCAATCCATCTGCTTTGAGCTCTTTTTTTTCTAGCATCAAGACGTTGAGCAATATCTTGAGTTTTTTTATTGCGATTTTCTTCCTCACTGCTTCCCTGATAATTTTGAGAATCATAAAAATGACTACGATTTTTTAATCTAGAGTTAAGTTCATTGTTATTTTTATTGTTTTGGTAGGTTTCACTAAAGCTAGATTCCTTTTTAATGATTGATCTTTTTCTTGCATCGCGAACAACAATTTGACGATTATAATCATGAAGCCTTTTATGGTGCATGATAATATTATCAACAAACCATCGATTGCGTCGATTAATAATTTTACGCATTTCACGACGATTTAATCCACGACGATGAGATGTTCTTTTTATAAAACTATAAATGACATGAGCAAGACTATGACTTGCAATCTCATTAACTAATGCAGGATGAGCACTTATGAATGATGATGCATCAAAAACCAAAGAATCAATTTGTGGTATTGCAAGAAAAGTCACGATTGAAAACAAAAATTAAATTTAAGTAAAAAAAAATTTTAACATTTGCTTAATTATTTTCCAATACAAAATCTTGAAAAAATAATATCTAAAACATTTTCTATGTCAATTTTTCCAGTAATCTTACCAAGCTCCTGACTTGCCATCCAGAGATCATGAGCAGATAGTTCGATATTTTTTTTCAATGAAAAATTTTCCAAATTAACTAAACAATCTTGTAAAATTTTGCGATATCTTTCTTGAGTTATTAATGGTGAATTATTGATTGGTAAAATTTCCATTATTTTTCTTTCAAGAATTTCTATTAATATTGAAGTATTAATGTTATTTGTTAATGAAATTGTTGCAATATCTTGTAGTTTCAATTGATTATTTAACAATTGAGGAAAATTATTATTTTGAATAAAATTATTTAAATTAAAATTGTTAATTTGATCTATTTTATTAATTACGATAATGGTATTTTCGTCAATTAAATCTTCGTTAAAAATTGGATTTATTGCATCAATAACTAAAATTTTGATATCAGCAAAATTAGCTTTTTGCATAGCTCTTTTTATTCCTTCTTGTTCAATTAAATCGTTAGTGATTCTAAGTCCTGCGGTATCAGCAATCTTAACAGCAATTCCTTTAATTTCTAGATGAATTTGAATTATATCCCGAGTTGTTCCTGCAATATCGCTTACGATTGCAATATCACTTTGCGCTAAGAAATTTATTAAGCTTGATTTACCTACATTTGGCGATCCTAAAATTACTAAATTTAATCCATCTTTGATTTTCTGGCCAATTTTATTATCGTTTAAATGATTTGAAATTTCGTTGCGAATTTTATTTAATTCAAATTCAATTTTTTGAATTGTTGAAGGTTCAATATCATCTTCTGGAAAATCAATATTTGCTTCTATTAATGCGATAATTTCTAGTAAATCTAATCGCCATTTTTCATATATTTTTCCAAGTTTTCCACTAAGTTGTTCAATAGCTTGACGATGTTGCATTTCAGTTTCACTGGCAATTAAATCCGGAATTGCTTCTGCTTGAACTAAATCAATTTTGCCATTTAAAAATGCTCTTTTGCTAAATTCTCCAGGTTGAGCAAATCTTAAATTTGGCTGAGTCAAAAGAATTTCAGTAATTTTTTTTAAAATGTAAGGTGATCCATGGATATTGATTTCAACAACATCTTCACCCGTAAAACTATGAGGAGATTTAAAAAAACTAATCAAAGTTTCGTCAATTAATTGATTATTTTTTGGATCAATAATTTTATGAAAGAAAATTTTATGAGAAGATAGATTTTTATTATATCCTAAAGCTCTTAAACAATTTTGACATTCATTTCCCGAAATTCTAATTATTGCAACTCCAGCTTTGGATATTGATGTTATTGGAGAAAAGATCGAAAGCATAAAATTTATTAAGGAAAAAGTGGAGAAATTTCTAATCCCAATTTTTCATCTAAATCAAAAATAATATTCATATTTTGAACTGCTTGACCAGATGCTCCTTTGCATAAATTATCAATTACCGAGGTGATAATTACCGAATTTTGATTATTGCCTTTGTTAAGAGCAATTAGGCAAAAATTAGTTCCTGCAACATCGTGAAGAGAAACTTCGAAAGATACAATTTTTACAAAATATTCATCATCATAAGTTGTTGATAGACAATTTTTTAAATCATCAATAGTTATATTTTTTTCAAGTTTAGTGTAAATTGTTGAGATAATTCCGCGATTAACCGGAAGAAGGTGAGGAGTGAAATCGATGGAAATTTGTGTTCCACTTGCTTTAGAAAGTTCTTGTTGAATTTCGCCAATATGACGATGTTTACCGATTCCGTATGCCTTAACAGAATTATTAATTTCGCAAAATAAATTACTGGTTTTGCTATTTCTTCCAGCTCCAGATGCTGAAGATTTAGAATCGATAATGATATTTTGCGTTGAGATTAATTGATTTTTTAAAAGTGGAATTAATGGCAAGAGAGCGGATGTTGGATAACATCCCGGACAAGCAATGATTTGAGCATTTTTTATTTTATGGCGATTAATTTCGCTTAATCCATAAACAGCGTTCTTTTGAAGATCGATCGCTTGATGAGAATGTTCGTACCAATGTTGATAATCCTGAGGATTTTCTAGTCTAAAATCTGCAGAAAGATCGATAATTTTAAGATGTTGATTATTTTTATCTGCTAAAATTTTAAGAAAAATTGCTTGGGAAATTGTATGAGGTAAACATCCAAAAACAACATCGATTTCTTGAAAATTCACTTGTTCTAATTTTACTAAATCAGGTAATTTAAAATTAAATAGATGACTAAAAAGTTCTTTAGGATCTTGATTAGCAGAGTTATTGCCAATTAATTGACTAATTTCAACCATTGGATGATTAGCTAGTAATCTGATTAATTCAATTCCAGTATAACCTGATGCTCCGATAATTGCTACTTTGATTTTTTTCATTGATATTTGTTAATTATTATTTAAATTATTAATTAATACTAAAAACTGTTTATTATTGTGAAAAACTATTTTTTTTATGAAGATTTGGATTTTTTTTGCGATAATCTTTAGGCATTTCGAATGCTCCTTGCCAAATCCCGATTTTATTGGTCTTAGCATGGTTTTCTAATTTATCCATTTCTTCATCACTTTCGGTAAAATTATAAATAATTGCCATACCATTTTTTACTAATTGTTCGTTAACTGAAATATTATTGATAAAGCATTTGCTCAAATATCGCTGATATTTATCTTTTTGAGCATATAAACATTCAACCTTTTTTCCACCAATTAATCCGATCAAAAAATCACGACTATTTTTTCCGCAAGGATATTCTTCATTTTTATTGTTTAAACAAGTTTGACTATATTCAGGAGCATCAACTCCAAAAAGTCTAATTTCTTTTTTTGCAACTCTAATTGAATCTCCATCTAAAACAAAGGCTTTGCCAGATATTTTTTGATCAAAATCTAAATGTGATTTAACTTTTAAATTTTTACTTTGTGAAATTGCATTTTCTTTACAAGCTACTGAAAAAATGGTCACCAAAAAAATAAAAGCAAAAAAATAACAAAAATTTTCGATTATTTTTTTGAATTTAAATTTTATAAAAAATACCAAATTATTAATTGAATTTATAAAATTATTCATTTTATTCATTGGTTATTTACTCCAAAACTAAATTTTTATAATCCTGCATTAAGTCAAGAGTCATTTGATTGACATCCGAAAATAAATATTTATTTTCAATATTGTTGATCCTAGTTATTTCAGCTGCACTTCCCGTAATAAAAACATCGATTGCTTCAGATAATTCCTCAGGCATGATATGTCTTTCAACAACTTTAATACCTCGTTTCTTGGCAAGTTCAATTACGGTTTGACGAGTAATGCCATTTAAGAAACAATCACAAATCGGAGTATGAAGTTCGTTATTTTTCATTACTAAAAATAAATTTGCACCCGTAGCTTCGGCGAGATATCCGCGATAATCAAGCATTAACGCATCATTAAAACCATCTCGCTCAACTTCATGTTTGGAAATTGTGCAAATCATGTATAATCCTGCAGCCTTTGCAAATACGGGAGCGCAATTAGCTGGAGGTCGACGATATTTAGCAAATTTTACCGAGATTCCAGTTTTTTTGGCTTCTTCGCTATAGTAAGAAGGCCATTGCCAGCAAGCAATTGCAAAGTGAATTTTGTTATTTTGAGCAGAGATTGCCATTTTTTCAGATCCACGCCAAGCGAATGCTCGAATATATCCATTTTCAATATTTTGTTTTGCAACAAGTTGTTTTTTTAATTGATCAATTTCTTCAACGCTGTAAGGCAAAACAAAGTCCATTGTTTTTGCAGAATCGTGAAGTCTTTGCGAATGCAAACTAGATTTAAAGATTTTTTTATTATAGACTCTTTCTCCTTCAAAGACTAGAGAAGCATAGTGTAAGCCATGATTTAAAATATGAGTTGTGGCATTTTGCCATTCAACAAATTTACCATTGTAAAAAATAGTACCATCGCGTAAATCAAAAGGAATAATATCAGTCATAAATTGCGTTTATTTATAGTTAGTAAATATTGTTAAATAGTGTTTAAATATTTTTATTTTGTTAATTTAGTTAATTTCAAATTAATAATAGTTAATTTTAAGAATTATTGTTTATATTTATTATTTTTAATGTTTATTTAGTTTTTTTAATAATTGGCATTTCGCTACAATTGCTTGATGATGTAAAGATCTCACATCCATTAGCCGTAACACCAATTGTATGTTCAAATTGCGCAGAAAGAGATCTTTTTCCAGAAATTGGATTTTTATCACCCGTAATAACAGTCCATTCATATTCGATTGGATCTTTATTTTTTAATGTTTCATCTTTTTTACAAGTATAATTACCTTCGTTAATCATGGGTTCAATGGTAAAAAACATTCCTTCTTTTAATTCAAGACCTTGTCCTCTTTTACCGTAATGAACAACGCTTGGTTCATCGTGAAATAACTTACCAATGCCATGTCCACAATAATCTCTAACTACTGAAAAACCATTTTTTTCGGCATGATTTTGTATTACAAAGCCAATATCCCCAAGAAAATTTCCGGGTTTTGCTTCTTGAATCCCAAGCATTAAGCATTCATAAGTTACGCGAGTTAATTTTTGAGCTTTGATGGACGGTTCTCCAACATAATACATTCGCGATGAATCGCCATGCCATCCATCTAAAATAACGGTTACATCGATGTTAATGATATCGCCATTTTTTAAAATTCTATTGCTTGGAACTCCATGGCAAACAACTTCATTTATTGAAGTGCAAATTGATTTAGGGTAGGGGTATTTGAAATTACTAGGATGATAATTTAGCGGAGCACAAATTGCTCCTGCTTCGGTGATTTTTTGATGACAAAGTCGATCTAATTCATTGGTAGTGATATCTGCAAAAACGAAATCACCAATATAATCTAAAACATCGCAAGCTAATTTCCCAGCCTTACGCATTCTAGCAAAATCTTGGGAATTGTGAATTTTTACGGTCATTAATTTAATGGTATTAATTGTAAAATTTTCGCTAAATAATTTTAATTAAAAAACTGTTTTAATTAAAAATTTAATTAAAAATTTTGTTTAACATTTTGATTAATCAAGAGAAAAGCAAATAAACTTCTTGAAAGAAAAAAAATTATATTTAAGATAATCTAACTTGTTTTTTTTATTTCAATAGAATTTTATAATTAATATAAAAATTCTTTTAATTTTAAATAAAATCAAATTACATTTTCAAATAATTTTTTAAATTTATTATGGCTAGAATTACCGTTGAAGATTGTGTTGAAGTTATCCCCAATCGTTTTGAACTTTGTTTAATTGCTGGAAATCGTGCAAAGAGTATATTGTCAGGAGCTCCTACCAATCTTGATCGCAAAGAAAAACCTGCAGTTATTGCTCTAAGAGAAATTGCCGAAGGTTTAGTTGATGTTGAGGTTCAAAAAAGAAATATTATTAAGTCGATTAAAAATCGTGGTGTTATTGAGATTGCGTCAAATGATCATCAAATTGAAGAAGCAATTAGCGAAGAGCAGGAGAGTAATATCGACGAATCAAATATCAATCTCAAAGACAGTACTTTTGTTGATGAGAATGTTGATGTTGATGACTAAATATTTTGCTCTAATTGCGAGTAAATATTGCTTTAATATTTAGGTTTTTTTGAAAAATATTTAAACTATGATTACTCCGCAGGAATTAGTTTCAAAAATCAAATTATATCACCATAATCTTGATGAAAATCTTATCATAAAAGCTTACGACTTTGCTAAAAATTCTCATGGAAATCAAATAAGACATTCGGGAGAATTATATTTTTCCCATCCCTTAGCTGTTGCTGAAATTGTTGCTGAATTGAAATTGGATGAAGAATCGATCGCTACAGCATTGCTTCACGATGTTGTTGAAGATACTGATATTTCAATTAATGATATTACTAAAAATTTTAATCAAGATATTGCTAATATTGTCGATGGAGTAACCAAATTAAGTAAAATTGAAAATCTTCATAACGCTGATCGAGTTGCTGAAAATTTTCGTAAATTAACTATGGCAATGTCTCAAGACATTCGAGTTTTATTGGTTAAATTAGCTGATCGTCTTCATAATATGCGAACTATTGAATTCGTACCTTCCAAAGAAAAAAGATTGAAACAAGCCAATGAATCTCTTGAAATTTATGCTCCACTTGCCGGAAGAATTGGGTTAAATAAAATTAAAGATGAATTGCAAGATTTATCTTTCGCAGTAATTAATCCCGAAGCTAGAAATAGCATAATTGCAAAGCTTAATGAAATTCGTGAAAATAATAAAAATATTATCGATAAAATTATTAATAGATTAAACGAAATTCTACTAGCTGATGGAGTGGAAAGTGAAATATCAGGAAGGGAAAAAAAACCATATTCAATCTGGATAAAAATGAAAGCTAAAAATATCGGTTTTTATAATTTACACGATATCATGGCATTTCGTATTATCGTAAAAGATGTTGCAAATTGTTATAAAACATTAGGAATAATTAATTCTAATTTTAATATGATTCCTGGAAGTTTTGATGATTATATTAGCACTCCAAAAGAAAATGGATATCGGTCATTACACTTTGCTATTCTTGCTTTTGAAGGTAATAAAATTGAAATCCAAATACGCGATCAAGAAATGCATAATTCTTCGGAATTAGGAGTTGCATCTCATTGGAATTATAAAGAAAAATTTACAAAAAATAATCAAAATTCTAAAATTAAAATTCAAGAAAAAAATCAATATCGATGGATTCGTGAATTGATTAATCTTTTTGAAAATTCTGAAAGTTCAAGTGATGTTTTAAAGCATCATAAATTAAATATGCATAAGGATGAAGTATTTTGTTTTACTCCTAATGGTGATATTTTCAATTTACCACATGGCTCTTCAGTGATTGATTTTGCTTATGCCATTCATTCTGAAATTGGCAATAATTGCGTATCTGCAAAAGTTAATGGGATGATTTCAACCTTGCGTCAAACCCTAGAAAATGGAGATCAAGTTGAAATTATAACTTCTAAAAATTCTAAACCTTCGCCAAATTGGCTTCAATTCGTTATTACTTCTAAAGCTAAATCGGCAATTAGAAATTTTATTAGAAATCAAAAATATCAAGAATATAGCACTCTTGGACATGCAATTTTACAAAAATATTTTGTATTAAAAGGTCTTGAATTTGATGAAAAATTATTAGAAAAATCTTTAAGTTTTTTTAACAAAAAAACTCTCAGTGATTTATATTTTAAAATTGCCGATGGATCAATTACTCGTCATGAAATTTTAAAACATATTTATCCTGATTTTATTGATGAAGGTCGAGAAATTAGATCAGCAAAACCTCTTCAAAAAATTATTAAAAAATCTAAATATCATCTTCCATTAATTGGCTTAGTTGATGGTATGGCAATTAAATATGCAGGATGTTGTAATCCAATTCCAGGAGATTCAATCCTAGGAATTATTAATACGGGAACGGGAGTTACAATTCACCAAAAAATGTGTCGAAATTTAAAAAATTTAGCATTAAATCCTCAACATGTAATTGATGTTTGCTGGAAAGAAGAGGAATCATTGGAAGAAAATTTTACAACTCAAATCCGAGTAGTAGTTGAAAATAAAAGTGGAGCATTGGCAGAAATCACGAGCCAAATCGCTAAGAAAAAAATTAACATTAATCATATTAAAACTACTAACAGATCACTTGATCTATTTGAAGTTTTAATTGATATTAATGTTAAAAATGTTGAACATCTTGAAGGAATTTTATCTTCATTAAGATTTTCTAAAAAAACTATTCAAGTAGAACGAATTGCAGGTTATCAATCATGATCATAAATAATTTATTTCCAAGCGAAATAATATTTCAAACAGAAAATATTATAAAAAAATGTTTGGATAAAAAAATAAAAATTGGTTTTGCAGAATCTTGCACGGGAGGATTATTATCGACCTTATTTACTGAAATATCCGGATCTTCAATGGTTTTAGAATCTTCACTAGTTA
Organism: Rickettsia typhi; assembly: GCA_945878005.1. Taxonomy (GTDB): domain Bacteria; phylum Pseudomonadota; class Alphaproteobacteria; order Rickettsiales; family UBA1997; genus CAILUF01. The sequence goes on from CAMCSJ010000006.1 coordinate 14,206, forward strand.
CCTATTCAAATCAAGCTAAAATTGACTTTTTACAAGTCTCCAAAAAATCATTAGAAAAATTTGGAGCAGTAAGCCAAGAAGTTGCCAAAGAAATGGCAAGAGGAATTTTACAAAATTGTCACGTTGATCTTGCGCTTGGAATTACGGGAATAGCTGGACCAAATGGAGGATCTCCACAAAAACCAGTTGGAACGGTTTTTATCTCTTTAGCTACATTTGAAAAAGATCTTGTTAAACAATTTTGTTTTTTAGGAGATAGATCGCAAATTAGATTTCAAGCGGTGATAAAGTCATTGGAAATTATTGAAGAAAATCTTTAAATTTAAAGTTGTTCTCGTGATAGCTGTTAATATTTATAAATTATCAATAATTTTCAATAAAAAAAATATTATTTCAAAAGCTATAAATTTTAGAAATAAATTAAAATCTAATTCTCAAAAAAATCTAAAACATATTTCTTATTATTGTTAAGATAAAACATAGTTGACTTGTGGTTATTTTATTTAGTTAAATTAAAACTAATTATAATAAAATAACTTTTATGTTAGGTATTACGCAAGGAGATCTTGAAGCTCGATCTATATTTATAGAGCTTTATATCCATATTAAAAATAATAATTTAAATGATTTAAAATTAGTAATTAATTTTCTAAGCCAAAATAATTCTTCTGATCAGTTTAGTAGTATTTTTAAAATTCAAGATGCACAAGGTGAGAATTTATTGGCAAGTGCAATTTCACCAAATGATATTGAGATTTTTAAATTTCTTTTATCATCATTATCGTCAACTCCAGAAGTTCTTCGTGAAGTTTTAACTTCTAAAAATAAACAAGGAAATTCCGCTCTTCATCAAGCAATTATATCAAATAAACCCGAAATTGTAAAAGAAATTTTATCATCCACTCCAACTGCAATTCTTTTGGATATTCTTTTGCAAAAAGATGAAGATGGTTTCGATTCGATTTATCTTGCAATAATTTTGAATAAAGTTGAAATTATAAAAGAAATTTTATCATCCACTCCTCTTGTAATTCTTCGTGAAGTTTTAACTCATGAAAATAAACGAGGAAATTCCGCTCTTCATCAAGCATTTATATCGGATAAACCTGAAATTGTAAAAGAAATTTTATCATCATTATCGTCAACTCCAGAAATTCTTCGTGAAGTTTTAACTCATGAAAATAAACATGGAAATTCCGCTCTTCATCAAGCAATTATATCAAATAAACCCGAAATTGTAAAAGAAATTTTATCATCCCAATCCATATCTCCAGAGCTTCTTAGTGAAGTTTTGCAACAAAGAAATAAAAAGCGTGAGTTACCAATATTTTGTGCTCTAAAAGTAATCCTTTATAATGATGATCCTGATAATAAAAATCCTGATGAAATTTTAAAATTATTGATCAAAAATCAATTTGAAATTCATCTAAATGATTCACAAAAGGATATATTAACTAAATATGCTAAAAACTATATTTTGCTTAATTTAATGAGTGAAGAAAAATATGGTTTTACAGCTAAAATTTTAATTAAAATTTTAAATGAAATTATAACGGATGATGAAAAACTATCTTCAAATCCAATTGCAAAAATTTATCAAGAAGAGTTAATAAAATTTAATAGCGATCAACCAATTATTACTAATAGCAATAAATCTCTTTATCTTTACACTGCAAATCCTCTAGATCATCATTCATATCTGGTTTTTGAGGTTGATCAGACTACCAATAAATTATTATCGATAAATTATTGTGATGGTAATTTTTATCCAAAATTATTGGATAAAAAAGTTAATTATGATTCACGAAGATCATATGGAGTTAGAAAATATCAACCTAGTGATGATATCCAATTCACAACCGATTTTGCAAAAAAATTTATTGCTGAAAATTTTAGTGGAAAAGATATTGATGATTTAAAGCTTCCCTTCAAGATTGATGATCAAGAATTTAAAATTAAAAAAAGAATCGATTCTATTGATACCGTTCCTCAATCTAGAGGAAATTGTACATTTAAAACATCAAACCTTCAAGCTCGATATTTATTTCAAGAAATAACAAGCGAAGATCATCATCCGCATTATCAAAAATTTAAGGAAGATCTTAGAGTCCATGTTATTCTAGGTTTTGCAGAAAATTATCAACAGATCAAAGATCAATTTGGTGAGAAATTTGTTGATCACTTAGAAATTAAAGAAAAATTACAAAAAATTGCTCTTACAAAATTTGGTAAAAAAAATTCTAAAATTTTTGAAGAAATTTTAAAAAAAATTTCAAGAGATGATGTTTTGTCATTTCAAGATCGACCAGATCCAGAAATACAACCTAATTGTTTTAGTTGTTTAACATTAAGAATTTCAAGATCGAAGACTCCAATGGTTAGTCCTCAATAAATTGATTATAAGTTTTAGCAATTAATTATCAAAATATTAATAGCTCAATTCAAATAAATTCTATCAGTAAAAAATATAATTAATCTAAAATCTTGGAATTAACAATGAATCCTCTTAAAAATTCATTGAGAGCTAATGGATTTCGTCCTTGTCTTTGTAGTATTAATGGCTTAATAATTCCTTTGTTGCATTGTATTGATAAATCATTGTTTATGATAGATCCTATTGGAAATTGTTGAGAATTGTTATTTTCTAACAAAACATCAAGAATTTTTATTTTCTCATCATTATATAAAAAATATGCTCCTAATGATCCACTCAATGCTTTGATTTGACGATAAATATCTTGAGCATTATTTTGCCAGTTAATTTTGCATTCATCTTTAGAAATTTTATGAGCATAAATTGCCTTACTATGATCTTGTTTAATAATTTTAAAATGATCTAAATTATTATTTTCAAAAATTTTTAAAGTTTCAATAATGGAATTTGCACCAATTTCTGCAAGCTTTGTGGATAGCTGTTGATAAGTTTCATCTCCTTTTAGATGATATTCTTTGCGATATAAAATATCTCCACTATCAAGACCTTGATCCATTTGAATAATATCAACACTAGTAATTTTATCTCCTGCAAAAATTGTTCGCTGAATCGGTGATGCTCCTCGCCATCTGGGTAATAAAGATGGATGAAGATTAATTGATCCAAATTTAGGAATTGATAAAATTTCAGCAGGAAGAATTAATCCATATGCAACTATTACCGAAATATCTGGATTTAGATTTTTTAATTGTTGATAAATCTCTGGATCTTTAAGAGTTTGTGGAGTGAAAATCTTGAGATTATTTTTAAAAGCTAAATCATAAATTGGAGAATTTTTAAGTTGTTTACCCCTTCCTGCTATTTGAGCATGTCTAGTCAAAACACCAACAACTTCAAAATTTTTATGACTAAGAATCGCCTCTAAAGTCTTACAAGAAAATTGCGGAGTACCCATAAAAATTATTTTCATAAAAATTTTGTTTAAGTTTTGGTTTTAATGTTTTAAAATAAATTGGAATTATTTTTAATTAAAATAAATTCATTATCAAGATTGATTAGATAATTTGCTATTTGATTACTTCAAAAATAATTTTATAATTCTTCTATTGTGAAAAAAATCTGAATTATTATCGACCTAAATTATGAAAAAAATTTTTACTAAATTGCTATTATTTAAGAAATTATTGGGGATTTTTTTTTCAAGAATTATCAATAAAATTATGTTTAAAAACTTTGCGATAAAAAACTTCTCAAAATGGTTTTTTCTAGGACTTGGGATTGCTTTGATAATTGTATTTTTAGATTTATTGACAAAGAAAATTATTTTTAATTTAATAGATAATTATCAATTAAAGCATGATTATTTGGAAATTAAAATATTAAGTTTTTTTTCGTTAGTTAAGGTTTTAAATAAAGGAGTTAGTTTTGGAATGTTTAATCAGATAGAAAATAGTGAAATTATTTTTTCGATCATTCAAGGATCAATCGGATTTATTTTGTTATTTTGGTTATTTCAAGTTAAGAAACCATATTTGGCAATAGCTCTTGGATTGGTGATCGGTGGAGCATTTGGCAATACAATAGATCGAATTAAAAATGGTGCAGTTGCGGATTTTTTAGATTTTCATATTCAATCATATCATTGGCCAGCTTTTAATTTAGCGGATAGTGCTATTTTTATCGGAATATCAATTTTATTATTTGATGAATTTATTTTAAATAAAAATTTTAAAAAATGACAAAATATTTTTTCCTTATAGCATTATCTTTTATAGCATTTTGTTGCGATAAAACTCCCGAAGATCCATTGATTATTCCACCTAAATTCAATGAACAACCCGATGTTAATAATCCGCAAAATGATAAAAAAACAAAAAGCCAAGAGGATATTTCTAAACTTAAAGATCTTCTTCTTAAAAGTGAAGAATAATTCTCTCAATTAAATTATAATTATAGTTAATTAAAATTATAATTATAATATTTATTAATATTAAATATTGTTTATTAATATTTAATATTTTTGTTAACAATAAATTTTTAAATAAATATGCTAGAAAGTCTTATCATTCAACCAGCATTCGCTCAAGATGCTCCTGCTAAAGCTTCATCTCAAATTACTTTAGGTAGTTTTGTACCGTTAATTTTAATTTTTGGGGTTTTTTATTTATTAATTATTCGTCCTCAAAATAAGAAATTAAAGGAACATCAAGAAATGGTTAATAATTTAAAAATTGGAACAAAAGTAATAACTAGCTCAGGAATTATTGGAGTAGTTAAGGAAATTGACAATAAAGAAAATCAAGTTGAAGTTGAGATTTCTCAAGGTGTTATTGTTAAAATGTTAAGAAATTCAGTATCTCAATTAGCAGAAAATAAAATTGACAATAAGGCTGAAAATAAGGCTGATAAAAAAGTTGAAAAAAAATCAAAAAAATGGTTAAAATAATTTAAATAATTCCAGTTACTAAAATAATTTCTATATTTAAAAAATTATGCTTAATTTTTCAAAAACTAAAATCGTTGCAATATGTTTATTTTGCCTATTTGCGATATATTTTGCATTGCCAAGCTTCATTCTTCAGGAAGAAAATATTGCTCAAGAAATTGCTGATAGTCAATCTCCTAAAGTTAAAATAAATAATTTTTTTAAAAAAATTCTTCCCGATAAAAAAATTAATCTAGGGCTTGATCTTCGTGGAGGATCTCAATTGATGATCGAAGTTGATTTTGAATATTATCTTAAAGAACAAATTGAACAATTGCGTCATGATTTTTCTGACATTTTTGAAAGGGAATCATTAAGAACTGTTGTTGAAATTCTTAATGATAAAATCATTTTTAATATTAGCGATTCTAGTGACATAAAAAAAGCTAAAAGCTTGTTAAAAAAATCTCAACCAAATTATACAATTGACGAAAATGATGGAAGGTTTGAGATTTATTTTAGCGATGTTGAATTAAGAAAAATGCGTCAAAAATTAATTGCTCAATCAATTGAAATTGTTCGTCGCAGAATTGATGAGAATGGAACCAAAGAACCATCGATTCAAGCTCAAGGAGATAATCGTATTTTATTGCAAGTTCCTGGAGTACAAAATTCTTTAGAACTAAAAGAGCTTCTTGGTAAAACTGCAAAATTAACTTTTCATTTTTTATCTAATGAAAATAATCTTAATTCTCAAAATTTTTTAGCTTATGATCAGCAATCTCATCCAATTCTTCTCAATAAGGAAGTAGTTTTAAGCGGAGATTTATTGATTGATGCAAATGCTACTTACCACGAAGGAAGTCCTGCAGTTTTTTTCCGTTTTAATAATATTGGCTCAAGAAAATTTGCTCAAATTACTAAAGAAAATATTGGGAGAATTTTTGCAATAGTTTTAGATGGAAATATAATCACTGCTCCTAAAATCAATAGTGCAATCACTCAAGGATCGGGAGTTATTTCGGGTAATTTTACAACTCAACAAGCTAACCAAGTTTCTTTGCTACTTAGAGCTGGAGCGTTAATTGCTCCACTTAAAATTGTTGAAGAGCGAAATGTTGGTCCATCATTGGGTTTAGATTCGATTCGCAGTGGAAAAATTTCTTCGTTAATGGCTGTTGTTTTTGTTGGAATTTTTATGATTATTTTTTATGGCTTATTTGGATTATTTGCAAATATTGCCTTAATTATTAACATTGCTTTGATCATTTCAACCTTGGCTATTCTTGGTGCAACTCTTACTCTTCCAGGTATTGCAGGAATTGTATTAACAATGGGTATGGCAGTTGATGCGAATGTGTTAATTTTTGAAAGAATTAAAGAAGAATTAAGTGAAAAAAAATCAATCTATATTGCATTAGAACAAGGTTTTGATCAGGCATATCGAACCATTATTGATTCAAATTTAACGACTCTAATTGTGGCATTTTTTCTCTATATTTTTGGAAATGGAGCAGTAAAAGGATTTGCTGTAACACTTGGAATTGGAATTACTGCATCAATGTTTTCATCAATTTCACTATCCAGAATGTTAATTGCATTATGGCTCAAAAAAACTCGACCAAAAAAACTTAATTTATGGTAATATCTTTAAACTTAATTTTTTATAATAAAATAAGTTTAATTAAAAGATTTTTTTTTACATTACCTTTAATTATCTTATTATTTTCTAATAAGTCTTTTGCTATTTCAGCTTTTAGTCAAGATAAGAGTGATCTTCCCGTGGTTCTTAAAGCATTAACAATTGAGGGAGATAAGTTAAATCAGCAATTAATTGCCAAAGGAAATGTTGAAGTATCCAAGGGATTATCAGTTGTTTATGCGGATCAAATCACTTATAATAAATTTTCTAAATCGATATCTGCTCTTGGAAATCTAAAAATTAAAAATCTGGAAGTTGGATTTATTAGAGGAACAAATGCAGAATTCGCAGATGATTTTTCATGGGGAAATTTTTATGATAGTAGATTATTTTTTAATGATGGATCATATCTTTTTTCAAAAAAAATTATCCGTGAAAATCCTTTAAAAACTTCGCTTTACAATTCCTTTTTTTCATTTTGTCCAAATGATGATATTGCAAAGGACGAAACTAAGGCTGGAATTATTAAGGACTTTGCAGGAATTTCATCTAGCAAAACAACCATTGATCGAAAAAAGCAAATTATGACAACCTCTAATGCTGTCTTTAGAATTTTTAATATTCCAATTTTTTATACCCCATATTTAAGTACGCCATTATTGGCAAAAAAACGCGAATCTGGATTATTGCAACCATCATATGTAAAAAATTCAAATTTTGGTTTGGGTATAAAAATTCCATATTATTTGGTGATTAATCCTCAAATTGATTTAACGATATCTCCATTGCTTTATACCAGAAATAATCAATTTATAATCGATAATGATCTACGTCATTATACCAAATTTGGTCGATATAATTTAAGTTTTGAAATCGCCAATAATCGTATAAAAAATAATATTGATAATGTAATTACTTCTAGAACCTCTAGTCCATATCGATGGCAAATTGAAGGGAAGGGTATTTTTGATATTGACGAAAATTTCGGTGGAGATTTTTCTATTAATACCGTTTCGGATCGAGATTATCAAAGAGATTATCATTTTAATTATTCAGCATTTTCAATTTCCAAATTAAATTTTGATTACATTAAAGGTCGAGATTATTTTTCAGTTAAGTCAGTGAGATTTCAAGAATTAGAAAAAGAAAATTTAGAAAAATCAGCTCAATTTATTTTACCTGCAATTGACTATTATGTTGAATCTAAGCCATTTTTCTTTAAAGAAAAAATTTCTCTTAAATCAAATGCCATTGCTCTTCAAAGACAAGATGGACTTCAATATCGAAGATTATCAATGATTCCTCAAGCTAATATTCCTTTCAATGTAATGGGTAATTTAATTGATTTATCGGCGAAAGTTCAAAATGATTATTACTGGCTAGAGAATAATTTCAGTCAAACAAAAAATAATAATTACGAAAAAACTCAATCAAATTACAAAACGGAATTTGCTCTTAATTGGAAATTACCAATAATTAGAAAATCAAAGGCAAATACTGTGATGATTGAACCAATGGCAAATTTAGTATCAACTGGTTTTAAAAAAGATTTTCATAAATTACCCAATGAAGATGGAAATGATGGAGAATTAACATTTAGCAATTTATTTATAACTGATCGGATTGCTGGATATGATCGCAATGAAATTGGAGAGAGATTTAGCTTTGGTGCAAGAACTTCATTTTTTAATAAATTTGGTGAATTTGGATTATATTCAGGTCAAAGTTATCGGATATCTAATACCTCTCAAGATGTTGATATTAGAGGATTTGCCAATAATAATAAATCAAATATTGTTGGACAAGCATCTTATAAAGCAAAAAAATATTTTTCATTACTTTATCTTTTTCAACTCAATGAATCAAGTTATGATAATGAAGTAAACCAAGTATCTTCATCATTTAATTACGATCTAGTAACTATTTCTGCAAATTATTTATTGTTAAAAAAAACTACGCAAAATACCGATAAAAAGGAACAAGTTTCGTTAAATGCTGGTTTTAATTTAAACAAGGAGTGGAAGGTCAAAATATTCGCTATGCATGATATTGAGCTTTCAAGAACCTTATCACGAGGAATAAGTTTTTATCGAGATGGATGTTGTACAGTTTTTGGTTTTTCAATTTCAGAAAATAATCCTAGTAATTTAACCAAACCTCAAAAAACTTTTAATCTTAATCTTTCATTTAAAAATTTATAGTTTTAATATTTCAGAATAAAACTCATAATTTTTTAAAATTTATTAACTTTTTGTTAACTTAATTTTTTAAAATTTCATTAACCGTTAAATTTAATTTTATGACTAAACAAACGACTGATAATTCATTTAAAGAAGAAGTATTGGAATCTTCACTTCCTGTGCTCGTAGATTTTTGGGCTCCATGGTGTGGACCTTGTAGACAACTATCTCCAGTTATTGATGAAATTGCTAAAGAAATGGCAAATCGCCTTGATGTTTATAAATGCAATGTTGATGATAATCCCGAAACTCCTTCGCAATATATGGTTCGCGGAATTCCAGCTATGATGATTTTTAAAGATGGAAAATTAATCGATAGCAAGGTTGGTGGACTTCCCAAAAATGCTTTAATTGAATGGATCAATAAAACAATTGGATAATTTTGTTAGAATCTTTTTTGCAGGAATGCGATAATTTTAAAAAAATAATTCTTAAAAATTCAATTGAATTAGCTTTTAATGAACTTAGAGATTATTGCGATTGTAAAATAATCAAAATCGGATGCGAGTTAGAATTTTATTTACTTGATTTAGATAATTCTTTGGTTGATTCAAAAATTCGAGATTTTTTTATTGCTGAAATTGCTGTTAATCAAGATATTTTATCATATTGTGAAATCAAGAAAGAGCAGGGGAGAAGTCAAGTCGAAATTGCAACTATTGCTTTTGAGGATATTGAAAATTTATGTTCAAAATTAGATTTTATTAAGGATTCAATCGAATCATTAGCTAGTAAATTGCAATTAAAGGTTTGTTATAAAGGTCTGGTAAGTCAAGATGATTGCGGAAATTCATTGCAATTCAATATTTCTTTTTATGATTCACAGCAAAAAAATATCTTAAGAAAAAATGATGAATTAGTAAATTATTTTGCATCAGCATTGTTGGATTTTAGTGATCAAATGCTTTATATTCTTGCTCCAAATGAAGATGATTATTTTCGTTTTGATGATGTAATAAATAAAAAACTTTTTGATTCGGGAAAATATTGTGCACCAATTAATTTAAGTTTTGGTGGAGATAATCGAAGTTGTGCGATAAGAATTCCTAATTGTGAGAATAAAGAAAATTTACGAATAGAATATCGAATTCCAAGTGCATCAGCTAATCATTGGCTTAGCCTTTCAGCAATTCTTTTGGTTTTATCGCAAGTTAAAAATCAAAAGAATTTATATCAAAAAATTTATGGAAATGCCTTTGATGAAATATATCACCTCAATAAATTTGAAAAAAATTATTATAAATCAAAAGATAATTTTTTTAAGAGCGATAATTTAGTTTATAATTATTTTAAACAGTTTTTAACATTTTAAAATAATAGATAATAATAGTTAATAATTAAATTTTTTTATTTATTCTTAGTTATTTTATCCAAAGAATTATAATCAGTTTTTAAAAAATATAATCCGCATGCTGGAGCATTTGGTCCAGATTTAGTTCGATCTTTGGCAGTTAATATCGACTTAATATCTTCGGGTTTAATTTTTGATAATCCAGCATAAACAAGAGTTCCTACGATGTTTCTTACCATGTGGTGTAAAAAAGATTTTGCACTAAATTCGATAATAATTTTTGAATCATCAATTTTAAAAATAATATTTTGAATTGTTTTTATTGGCGAATTTGCCTGACATTGCGAATCGCGAAAAGATGTAAAATCATGTTTACCAATTATAAATTGCGATGACTCTATCATCGATGAGATATCGAGTTTTTTTCTAATATGCCAAGCTCGATTTTTATCAATTGCTAATTGCGCATTTCGATTAATGATAATATAGCGATAATATCTCATTATTGCATTATATCTAACATGAAAATTTTGATCAACAATCTCACAATTTAAAACAGAAATAGTATCATTATTTGTTCGAAAAAAATGATTTAATCCAAAACAAATTTCTTTGGTTAAAAATTTTTTTGCTAAATCGAAATGAATTGTTTGACCAAGGCTATGAACTCCTGCATCAGTTCTTCCTGATGCCAAAATTTCAACATTTTCACTAGTAAGTTTGTAAATAGCATTAATCAATGATTCTTCAATTGTAGGAAGGCAATCTTTAATTTGTTTTTGAAATCCAAAATAATTTGTTCCATCATATTCGATTTCCATTAAATAACGATGTTTTATTTGCTCTTTTATTTGCTCCATTCTTCAGTCCTTGCGATATTTTTTATATTGGAATTAATGGTATTTTCATTGGCAATAAATGGCTTATTTTCAATAAAATATTTTGTTATTAATTGATCAATAATTTGTTCAGTATTTTTTATTAAATCTAGGTTAGAAATTTTATCATCAATATTTTTTTTCAATGGATTATTGAGATTTATTCCTAATTGCCAGTAATATAATTGTTGAATTTTTTCTGCTAAACAGATCCCAGATTTCTCTAACAATAATGCGGATAAAGTAAGTTGTAATTCAATACCAATTTGTACTGATTTTTTTGAAGGAGGTAATCCTGTTTTATAATCGATAATTGTAAAATTTTGAAAATCATCAATTGTTATCCGATCAATTTTTCCATAAATTTTTATTCCTTTAAAAATATGATTAACATGTTGTTCAAGAAGATTTTTTGAGGATAAAAAATTATTATTAAATTTTAAAAAATTGGTAAATATTTTTTCAAATCTTGCATACCATGTATATCTTGCTTCGATATTAACAAAATAATCATTAAAAATTTCTAGAAATTTATGGTGATTATTTTTATTTTCGACAAAAACTTCCAATGCCTTATGAACAAAGCTTCCAAACTCTCGACTTGATGGTTGATAATCGATAGAATTTAACTCATTTATATTTAAAATTTTATCAACATAGTAAGAATAAGGATCATTTAATAATTGAGAAATTTTGGTGATAGAAATTTTATTTGGAAGATATTCTAATGGAACGCAAATGCTTGGAATTTCTGGATTTTGCAAGGTAATTAAAGGAAAATTTTCTTGATAATTTTTGATTATTTTAAAATCAAAAATATTAATTTTTTGAATTAATGTTTTGAATTTTAAAATAAAAGGTGAGGGGATAAAAGCTTTATCTGCATTAGCAATTGATCTTGATAAAACAACCTTGGGATTAGTAAGATAATTAGAAAAATCAAAAGCATTTTGACCAATTTTTTTATTTTGTCGATCAATCCCTAATTCACGAGAAATTTGTTTACCAAGCCAATTATCATCGATTATTTGTGGAAAATCTCCATAGTTTAATCCGCATAAAATAACTAAATCAAAACTTAATAATCTTGCTTCAATATTTGATAAAATCTTAATTGATTTATTTGGTTTTTGATCTCTTTGAAAATAGCTAATTTGCGAACATAAAAATTCAAATTCACTGGCATTGCTGATTTGATATTTAAGATGTAATAAATTTTTAAAAAACATATTAATTTCATCTCCTGCATCATTGGTCGAAATGATGTTATCCCATGATTTATTTGCTAATTTTTCAATAGATAAAATTACGCTATCAATAGTTTTTTCTTTGGGAAGTATTGATAAAAAATTATTAAAAAATATTTCTAATTCTTGATCATTTTTTAATGAATCAATTATTCCTTTAAGTCCAGAATATTTTCGAGCTTGTCGTAAAATTTTAATTTCAAAATTACTAATTAATTGTTGATCAACAAAAGCAAATAATTGATGTTTAAAGATTGATAAAAGTTGATATGAATTAAAATCACTTTCCAATAATTGTAAAATGTTAATTATAAACAATATTAAACTATTATTAGTTATATTTATGGAATTTGTATTATTATAACTAATATCTAAAGTTTGTAAACTATATTCAATAGTTTTTTGTAATTGTTGATTATTGCAAATAATTGCAATATTATAATCTCCATGATTATTTTTATGGTAATTTTTGGCAATTATATCAGCGATAATCATAGCTTCATCAATGATATTATTTGCCTCGATAAGCATAAAATTATCAATGATATCATTTTTAATTTCATTAATATTTGGATGGTTTATAAAATTTTGCCATGAAATAATTTGATCATTAATCTTGGTTAATTCACTAATAAATTCCTTACGAAATTGAGATGACATTAAATGTTTTGAGATTTTTATGTCATTAACTTGATTATGATTTATCTCAAGAAATTTTAATAATAAAATATTAAAAAATTGTGGATCGTTAGCGTAAATATTTTCGTTTAAATTTTTGAATTTGCTAATTTCCAAATTGTTAAAAACAACATGTCCATTTTTAAGTTGAGATATAGCTTTTATAAGTTTTTTTCCACAATTTAAACTACCCGTTGATCCAGCAATGATAATGGTTTTTTCGGGTTTTTTATTTTGCAAAACCTCATAATATTTATCAATTATAAAATTTTGATATGCACTTGAAAAATATAAATTATTTTTAATTAAATTAGCTTTAGTTTGAGTATAAAAATCTTTAATAAATTCAAGAGTTACTTGGCGATGTAATGAAAGATTAATATCATTAATCTCATTTAATTTTGCTAAATTTATTTGTTCAAATTCGATTTCGTCGAATATTTCCTGTATTTTTATTGCAATTTTACATGATTGTTCAAAATTGATTTTTCCAAAAATATCAAGTTTTTTTATTTGATTACTAATAAAAAAAACTGCTTCTAAGGGATCCATTTTTTGAGCATTTAAAATTTCCATAAATAACTCTTCATCATTTTCTAAATATTCGCTGAAATCTTCAATATCAATATCCGAAAGCGATTTAATTTGTGGAAGAAATCCGCAAAAATTATTTTCCTGGAAAATTAATTTTAACTCATTGCACGATCTTCGATTTGGTAAAATAACCTTAATGGTTGATAAATTTTGAAAATTATTTATTATCCAAGAATGAAGAGATTTAAGAAAATTATAGCTGGAAGAAATATTATGAATTTTATTAATCATTATCTAGTGATTTAAAAACTATTATTGCAATTTATTTTAAGAATTTTAAATTTAAGAAGATTTTAATATTTAATTTTAAATGTCATCATATTTTAATTTTAAAATTAATTTATATTTAAAAATATTGTCATTTACAAAGACATTAACCTAATAATATTTTGATGAAAATTATAGTTCTTGGTGCTGGAGTAATTGGTGTCTCAAGTGCTTACTATCTTGCTAGCCATGGTCATGAAGTTGTGGTTATTGATAAAAATCAATCATCTGCTTTAGAATGTTCTTATGGCAATGGAGGTCAATTAAGTTATTCTCATATTACCACTTGGGCTTCAGAAATCTCATTTAAAGCAATTTTAAAAACTCTTTTTTTACAAAATCATTATTCTTCGATAAATTCAATTGATTCCAAAACTCTAGCTTGGTTGTATAAATTTTATTTAAATTCATTTAAAAATAAAGCTCGTCAAAATAGCAAAAATCTTTATTCGATCGCTAGTTATAGCAATCAATTAATGGATCAATTATTAAAAAATGAAGATATCGAATTTTCTTTCAGCTCTAAAGGAATTTTACATATTTACCGAAGCAAAACTGCTTTGGATATAGCTTTACGCGATCTTAAAAATCTCGATATTAGTGGTATTAGGCCAATTGAATATTCAGCTGAACAAGTAGTTGAATTTGAGCCTAATTTGATAAAATTATTTGATGCCAAAAAGTTAGCTGGAGGAATACTTTTCAGTGATGATTGCCTTGGAAATGCCTATAATTTTACAACTAATCTTGAAAAAATTTGTAAAGAAAAATATGGAGTAAATTTCATATATAACACTGAAGTAAAAAATCTCCTTACTAATTTTAAAAAAATTACAGGAATTAACACTGGGGATCAGGTATATAATGCAGATGCTTATGTTTACGCTCTTGGATGTCAAGGTGATAACCTTCTCAGTGGAATTAAAATTCAAACCGATATTTATCCAATAAAAGGTTATAGCTTATCAACCCAATGTTCCGCTGAATATATCGCTCCAACTCAAGCAATTACTGATATTGAAAATAAAATTGTCTATAGCAGATTAGGTGATGTTTTTAGAGTTGCAGGAATTGCCGAATTTGGATCAAGTAAAAAAGAAAATAAAAATCATTTAAAATATATCAGAGAAAAAATGGTCAATAGTTTTGC
>CAMCSJ010000007.1 GCA_945878005.1 Rickettsia typhi
TAGAATTTTTTAGAAATTTTTTTTGTTTAAAAGTAAAATCAAGAAATCGCCATTTTTGTAAAAATTTTTCTTTTCAGTTTTTTAGATGTTGCTACATCCATTGAATCTCTAGCTTTCTGACCCCCCACCGACTCCTTAAGCCTTTACTGACCACTAAAGGCTTGTTCGTCGACTCCCCCTCAAGGGGGGAGTTATGAGCCCGTAAGCGTTGCAAGCATTTTTATAAGTTGTAGGGATGTAAGCATCTAGGGAAGAGCTATATCTCGAGAGCGTTGTGATCATTGTACAAAAATTTTAAGGTTGTAAGTCCACTTAACTCTAAATAATCTTGATATCTATTGCTGATTATCATTTTTTTTAATTATTAACTTTTTTATTATAACATATTAAGTTATAATTATTTTATTTTTATTTAACAATTACTTAACTTTATTCAATAATATAAAAAAAATTTACTAAATTATTTATATTATTAAAATTAACTATTTACTAAATTGAAATAAAATTTGAAAATGATCTTTTTAAAAAAGATAATATTTTGAATAATGACTTGGATTTTTTTAACCCTCTGTGCAACGGTTCTGCAGACATTTCGCAATATCGAACAAAAAAAACTTGGCCAAAAACTTGATTCACTTAGCGCATCTTGGTCGAGATTTATTTTACCTTTTCCTTTGGCAATTTTGGTGGTTTTTTTAACCGTAAAAAATATTAATAATCAATTTTTATTTTATTGTTTAATCTGTGCAATTTTTCAAATTTTTGGAAATAGTCTAATGGTTAAAACCCTTCAATCTAAAAACTTTTCGGTTGGGATTGCGTTTTACAAAACCGAAGCATTGCAAGCTGTAATTACGGGAGTTTTAATTTTCAATCAACATGTTTCATTAATCACAATTTTGGCAATTATTCTTGCAACAATTGGGGTAATAATGATCTCAAATTTAAAATTTAGACATGGTAAAAAAGAATTTTTTAAATCACTAAATAATCCCTCAACTGGATTTGGATTATTATCAGGATTTTGTTTTTCAATTACGGGTTTTAATTTAAAATTTGCAACCACAAGCCTAGGAGATCAAGGATTAAGCCAGATAAACTCAGGATTACTTACCTTGATGTGGGTAATTTTTATGCAAAATTTATTTTATATTTTGGTTAAATTTTTTCAAAAAAGATTAAAAAATGATTTAATAAAAATTTTTAATTCCGAAAATAAATCGACTTTTCTTAAAGCTGGATTTTTCAGCTTTTGTGGTTCAGTTTGTTGGTTTTGCGCTTATAGTTTTGGTGAAGTTATTTTAATAAAAACTTTAGGGCAAATTGAATTAATCTTTGCTCTTTTAGTTTCCCATTTTATGCTTAAGGAAAAAAATAATATATTGCAAGTAATTGGGATTTTTCTAATCGCAATTGGCATTATAACAACAATACTTAACAATAGTTAAGATAAATATCTTTTAACCTAAAATAATAATTTTATTATTTTTTATGAATAATTCACAAAAAAAATTTTTTGGAACTGATGGAATTCGCGGAACTGCGAATAAATTTCCCATGACTGCAGAAATTGCTTTAAAAACTGGTATGGCAGTTGGAGCAAGATTTGGCAAAAATTTTACCAAAAATCATCATCGTCATCGCGTAGTAATTGGCAAAGATACTCGACTTTCGGGATATATGATTGAACCTGCATTAACTGCAGGATTCGTGGCAATGGGTCTTGATGTATTTTTGGTTGGACCAGTTCCAACTCCAGCAATTTCAATGCTTACTCGTTCACTTCGTTGCGATATTGGCATTATGATTTCCGCATCGCATAATCCTTACTTTGATAATGGCATAAAAATTTTTAATGATAAGGGAGAAAAATTGGATGATGAAATTGAAAATGAAATTGAAAATTTAATCGATGCAGATTTAAGTCAATATCTTGCTAATTCAAACGATCTTGGCAGAGTAAAAAGATTGGAAGATGCGAAAGGAAGATATATCGAATTTGTTAAAAATTCTTTTCCTCGCGATAAAAATCTTAGTGGTTTAAAAATTGTGGTTGATTGTGCTAATGGTGCATCATATTCAATGTCTCCAACGATTTTTCGTGAATTAGGAGCGCAAGTTTTTGAAATTGGAATCGAGCCAAATGGCTTTAACATTAATTTGGAATGCGGATCAACCCATCCGCAAACTTTGCAAAAAAAAGTTTTAGAATGTAAGGCTGATATCGGAATTGCCTTGGATGGCGATGCAGATCGCTTACTTATTATCGATGAAAATGGTGAAATAATTGATGGCGATATTTTGATCGCATTAATCGCCGAAAAACTTCATAATGAAGGAAGGTTAAAAGGCGATATGGTTGCAATTACCCAAATGTCAAATTTAGCACTTGAAGAATATCTTAGCTATATTGGAGTTTCAACGGTTAGAACCAAAGTTGGGGATCGTTATGTTTTAGAAGCGATGCGAAAAAATCGCTGTAATTTTGGTGGTGAACAATCTGGTCATATTGTGATTTCTGATTATTCGACTACGGGAGATGGATTGGTTGCAAGCTTGCAAATTCTCAATATTTTAATTGACCAACAAAAACCAATTAGTCAAATTGCTAAAATTTTTACACCCTATCCCCAAATTTTAAAAAATGTCAAATTCACTAAAATTACTAATCCTTTGGAAGATAAATCGGTGATAAAATTTATTGCAGAAAAAGAAAATGAACTACAAAATCAAGGACGAATTTTGGTTCGTAAATCTGGAACCGAAAATTTAATTCGCGTTATGGTTGAAGGAAAAAATTATCAACAAATTGAAAAAATTGCCAATGAAATTTGCCAAAAAATTTGCCCAGAAATTTACTAAGAAATCAGTCAATAAATCAGTCAATAAATTTACCAAAAAATTTACCAAAAAATTTAAGTTTTAATTGGCAAATAATTTTAAAATTAATAACATGAATCATTCAGTTGAATTTAATCAACAACAATATCGAAAAGAAAAAACCCAAAATCTCCATAATATTTTGAAAAAATATTATGATGATTTCATTGAATTCATCTGGATTCAAGAAGGTTCTCGAAGAAGAATTACTTTACAAATTGATCATCAAAATAAAATTGGTTTTTTTAAACATAAATCTCATGATTTAATTGAAATTGATGAATATTTATTAGCAGATAATAAAATATCACAGCTTTTACCAATTATAAAAGAATTTGTTAAGACTCAAGAACAAAACTTATTTTTGCAAATTATCATTACTTTATTTGATAATGGATTAGATTTAGTCTTTATAAGCAAAAGATCGATAAATTATTCACAAAAACAACAAATTTTAAATTTTGCTAAACTAAATAATTGCAATTTATCGATCAAAATTAATAACGATATTGAGCCAATTTATTTACCAAAAATTAACCAAATTTTTATTGATGATTTACATTTAGATGTTGCAAGTGAAATCTTCTTGCAAGCTACGAAATCAGGACTTGATAGCATAATTAATTTTATCAAAAATAATATTTCTCCTTCGCAAAATATTATCGATATTTATTCGGGATGTGGAATTTATAGTTTTGCAATTCAAAATTTAGTAAAAAAAATTGATTGCTTTGAAGGATCAAAATCAATGGTTGATTTAATAAATTTAAACGCCAAAAAATTACAATTCATTCAAAAAATTAAAGGCTTTGAACGAGATTTATTTTTCGCTCCACTTTCGAGTTTGGAATTAAAAAAATATCATTGTGCAATTATCAATCCACCTAGAAATGGAGCACTTCCCCAAATTGAACAATTAGCAAAATCAAATATTAATAAAATAATTTATGTTTCTTGCAATCCAGTTAGTTTCACTCGAGATATAAAAATACTTATTGAATCATATTTTAAATTAACAAAAATTATTGCAATTGATCAATTTTATACCACTAATCATTTAGAATTAGTGGCAATTTTTTCCCGATAAAATATGAAATTTAATTATCTCGAATCGCTTACTAACCTAGAAAATGGCTATGGAAAAACTCCTTTAGTTGAAGTAGAATTTTTATATCAAAAAAAAATATTTAAAATTTACGGCAAATATGAAGCTTTTAATTTTAGTGGATCAATCAAAGATCGCATGGCAATTCACATTTTAAAACAAGCTTATTTAAAAGGTGAAGTTAATGAAAAATCAATCATCGTTGAAGCAACAAGTGGTAATACAGGAATAGCATTTTGTGCACTTGGTCGTGCATTAAATCAACAAGTGGTAATTTTTATGCCTGATTGGTTAAGCATTGAGAGATATAAAACCATGGAATTATTTGGTGCAAAAGTAATTCGCGTTAGTTCACAAGAAGGAGGATTTTTAGGATCAATTGCTAAAGCTCGTCAATTCGCTAAAGAAAATGATAATGTTTTTTGTCCCGAACAATTTACTAATCCACAAAATGCTCAGGCTCATGCAAATTCAACAGCCAAAGAAATTTTTTCACAACTTGCTTCGATAAATAAACAACCCGATCATTTTGTTGCAGGAGTTGGAACGGGTGGAACGATAATGGGATTTAATCAATATTGTAAAGAAATAAAATCATCTTGTAAATCTTACCCCTTAGAACCTGCAAACTCCCCTACCCTAACTACGGGTGGAAAAAAAATTGGCAAACATCGTATTCAAGGAATTAGCGATGAATTTATTCCCGAAATTTTAAAACTTAATCAACTTAGCGAGATCATCAGCGTTGATGATAGCGATGCAATTATCATGGCTCAAAAACTCAATCATCGCGGATTATCAGTTGGAATTTCCTCGGGAGCAAATTTTATTGGAGCATTAAAAATTTTAATAAAATCACTTGAATCTAATCAAAAAATTCCTGAAAATAAAACCGATTCTTACCCAGTAATTGCAACGATATTTTGCGATTCAGCATTAAAATATCTCTCAACTGATTTATCAAATATTCAAAAAACTCAAGATGATTTTTTAAGCAAAGATGTTGAAATTATTGGCTTTAAATTTATTAAAGATTTTGCGAGATAAAATTATTGAAAATAATTTTACAAAAAAATATCGGTTATTTTATAAATTAATTTCGCCAAGAAATTATTAAAATTAATCTTTCTTATTTTTTTTCTTTAGTAACAAAATGCTGAATTAAGCCCGTAATTAATGACACCAAAATATATCCAAATCCATCTTGGATCATTTTCTTAATTTGCCATTCATAATATTTTCCAAAACAATAAAAACAAAAAAAACCAAGAATAAGATAGGTTAATGGATGAACCATAATTAATTTCCAAAAGTTTTTACACCATGCAATTCTATGTTCAAAATCCCCATCTGATTTCTTTCTTCTTTCTTCAAGTTGTTTATCGAGATTATTTTTCATCATCCAATTTCTCTATATGTTATCAACAAGCCCCAAATAGAATCCACGAACTTCGATAGCTCTTTGCGAAACGCCAAACCATTCGGCAATTTTTTTAATATTGCCTTGCAATTCTCTAAATATTGATTCGAATTTGTATTTTGGCATTAATAATTCTCCTGCGAAATCATTAGCTTCCCATTCCATTTTTAATTCTTCTTGAGTGTATTTGTGATATTGATCAAAGCGATTTTTTAAACCTTCATGTAAAATGTAATGACCAATTTCATGAGCAACAGTAAATAAATTTCTACTTCCTGAATAATTTTCATTAATAAAAATAGTTTTTGATTCGAAGTCAAAATATCCAGAATGTCCATCTTCTAATTTCTTAAACTCTGCTTTAATACCTAACTTTTCACATATCTCTCCAACTGGTACGACAAAAATATCGTCTATTTGTGATAAATCAATATCTGGAAATTTTTGAGCTATTTTATTTAGGGATTCGTTTTGATAGCTAATCATTTTTAATTTTGTGGTATTTAGATTTCAATTTTATTTTAAGATAACTAAAATTATCTCATCAATTATTATAAAAATTTAAATTTTGTCTTGTCAAGAATTTTATATTTAAACAATAAACATATTTTTTTCATTGCTTAGATAGCTGAAATTTCAATCTGCAAAACTATGAATTTTATTATTTTTTAAAATTATTAATTATTAAAAATTTCTCTTGACATATATTTTTTTTTAATATTAATCTTAGAAAAAATTATTTTAATTAATTTAAATATATTTCAAATATAATGTTTGGTTTAAAAATATCATTAAATATTACAAATATAAAATTAAAACTTGGTTTTAATTTTTCTAATCCTTGTTGTTGTTAACAGTTTCGCTTTTTGTTGTCTTTTTTTTCCAATTTTTTTAAAAAATTATTTTGTCAATTTTTCTATCTAATTTCAGTTTTACCTTTGGTAAATTTTATAAAACCTATCTTTGTTTCAAACTAAGCTGTTGTAGCACTTAACTGCTACTAATATCACTTTTTTTCACCATTTTATTTTTTAAAAATTTAAATTTACATTTTATGACACATTCAAATACAACAATTCACAACATAGATCAACAAAATCAAACTATTTCTAATTGTTCAAATTTAAGTGATTTAACTTCTTCTTTAAATCTTTACGAACCTATAAATCAAGCAATTTTAAATGGTAGCAGAGTTTATCATTTAGTTGGAACTTTTATTGGATCTGCTAATAACAATAGTTTTGAAACAATATTTACTAGTTATTTTTTACAAAATCGTGGAAGGCTTAATTCTGTTGATAGCGATGGAAATAATGCTCTTCATATCGCAATTGAAAAAAATGATTTTGATAATGCAATAAAACTTATAGCTTTAGGAATTAATCGTTTTCATCAAAATAATGAAGGATTAGATCCTCTAGAATATGCAAGTCAAAAAAATTCTACTAAAATCCAAAATCTTTTAAGAGATATAAGACCTGATAGAACTTCTTCAACACAATCTCAAAGTGAAAATAGACCATCGTCTTTGACATCCTTGTCATCAGCTAGTTCAAATCTATCAAGCACTTTATCTTCAGGATCTTCAAGACCTGAGGCAAGTTTTGGTAGCAGATAATTAATCATTAATTTAAATATTTGCAATCCTATTTTTTGGAGATTTATTTGAAAAATTTTAGGATTGCAGATTTATAAAAATAAATTTTAATTTCTGCATTTTAAAAAATTAAATTTGTTTATTTTATTTAAATTAAATTTTTTAAATCTACTCAATCTTATCAACTACAAACTCAAAATTAGCACTTAATTCACCTTCCTTATTACCAAGAAATTTTAGTTCAATATCTTTACTTCCTTCATCTCGCAAATAAAGATGAGCAGAGCTAACTATTCCCGAATTTAATCCCCATGTTGGATCAACAAAAATCCAATCATTATCAACATATAAAGCATTCCAAGCATGAGCTTCGAATTTTCCTTTATCATTTAATGCTAAACCATTAACGGTAATTGCAGGAATTCCTGCAACTCTAGCCATTGCATTAAGAAGCTTGGCATATTCGGAACAAACTCCAGCTCGATCTTGGATGATTTGCGAAAGGGAAATTTCTTTGCCATAATAACTTAAATCATATTTTAAATAATCATGAGTAAACATGGTTAACTGAGCGTAAAGTGGAAGATCTTGATATTTTAAATCAGTTTTTGCCTTACTAAGCAAAGGATTTATCAATGATGATTCTTCACTAGAAAATTCTTTATAATTAAACGGATTGCGAGAAAAATTTACTTGATTTTTTTTGCCAGTTACAATTAGGGCTTTATTCTCGATGATAATTTTTTGATCATTTTCATTAACTTTGAATTTGAAAAAAATATTTTTTTTATCGGTTCCTCTTTCAGTTGAGGCAAGAGTTGAGGTTAATTGCTGTTTATCAACTAATTGCCATCCTTCGCGAAATAAAATCGGAGTTTTAGCTTCAAGCGTTCCATTAAGATTATTGATGGTTATGATGTTGCGAACTATCGCTTGATATCGAGCATTATTGGAAGTTAAACGAACTATTTGGACAACTCCATCTTGAGGAACTTCACCTTCAAAAACTAAAGTTGAACCTTGAGAATTGCGAATTCTTTTTGCCTGATTTAAAATTTCCAGAGGTTCATATTTTGTTCCAAGATCTAAAGAAACTTTATATTTCGCATTCACTGCAAATGATGGAACATAAACTACTTCTTGACGAAAATCTTCATTTAAATTTTTCCCAGAAAGTTCATAAACATAGGAAATTTTAAAAGTTTCTTGATCTTTTTTAGTTTGATTAAATTTGATTTTTAAAGTAGCATTTTCTTGAGAATATTGAGCAGGTAAATCATCTACATAAACTTGAGAAAATTTGATTGAATCTTTAGCACTTGAGGAAATTTGATAAGAATTTAAATAATAATTTTTTGGCAAATTAATAATTCTAAAAACCATTGATACTCTAGAATTTATTCCATTTTTAGTTAAGGTAATTTGCTCTTGAAAATCTTCAACTCTGGTGTTTTTTTCTGCCCAGCAATTATTAGCAAAGAACAATAAAAAAAATGCTAAATTTATCAAAAAAAAATTTATTTTTTGAAAAGTATTTTTATTAATTTGATAATGCATTTTATTAAATTTTTAAATCATTAAAATTTTTAAATTTTTCCACTGAGATAATGAATAAGAAGATCTTGTTTAACCTTTTGTTCTTTAGAATTATCAAAATCTTTAACAATAACTTCGCAATTTTTTACTTCTTCTTCTCCGATAATCACCACAAATTGTGAATTATTTTGAGTTGCTTTTTTGAGTTGTTTTTTAAAATTTCCATCATAAATAAAATCAACTAAAAACCCTGATTTTCTGAGCTTAATCGCAGTTTCAAATGCAACATTTTTTTCATTTTGTGAAATGTAAATAATTGTAATTAAACGCTGTGATAAAATATTATTTTTACTAAGAATCATTAATCTTTCTATTCCACCAGCAAAACCTATTGCTTTTACTTGTTTTCCACTCATTTTCTCAACTAAATCATCATATCTTCCTCCTGCCAATACCGCATTTTGAGCTCCTTCGTGATTCATTTGAAATTCAAAAACTGTTGAAGTGTAATAATCTAAACCTCTAACTAAACGAGGATTTATCGAAAATTTTATCGAAAATTTTTCTAATAATTCAGTAATTTCAGAAAATCTTTGTTGTGAGTGTGGAGAATAAAAATCGCTAATTAATGGTAAATCATTAAGAAGATCAATATCGCTTGGATCTTTAGAATCAAGGATTCGCAACGGATTTTTTTCTAATCGTAATTTTGAATCGCTTGATAAATCATTTTTAAAACGATTAAAATAATTTCGTAATGCTTCTTCATAATTTAATTTTGTTTGAAAACATCCTAGTGAATTAATTTCTAATTTTACTTGATTTAAAATTCCCAAATCCTTGAGAATATTGTTTGCAAGCAATATTAATTCTAATTCAGCATAAACACTTTCTTCCCCAAAAATTTCAAAATTAATTTGATGAAATTGCCTTTGTCTTCCTTTTTGTGGACGATCATAACGAAAAATTGGTCCAAAAGAAAAAAATTTTCTTGGTAAAATTTGCATTAATTCTCCATTAGAAATTAATGCTCTTACAATTCCTGCAGTAAACTCAGGACGAAGTGTCAAAAAATTTTGTGAACGATCTAAAAATTTATAAACCTCTTTGGAAATTATATCGGAAGTTTCGCCGAGATTGCGTTCAAAAATTTCACTAAATTCAAAAATTGGAGTTTGCAATTCTTCAAAATTAAAAAACTCACTATGTTTTTTTGCTGTTGAAACTATGTGATTAAAATTTTTTAATTCATCACCAAAAAGATCTTTCGTTCCCCTGACTGGCTGTAGTTTATTAGTTGACATCGAAAATTATTAATAAGTTGAAATAAAATTGTTTAATTTAACTTTCTTTAGTTTAAATTGTTAATTTCAGTGGTCAAATTCATTTTGATTTTTTCTTAAAAATCTAAAATTATTAAAAAATTAAAATATTTTTTTAGAATTAAAAATATCGCAAAATATCGTAAAATTAAAATAAATTACCGTTAAATTTAAATCAAAAATTAATTTTTAAAAATTAAATGACAAAACAACAGCATAATTTAAATCACATTAGAAATTTTTCAATTGTTGCTCATATTGATCATGGCAAATCTACTCTTTCTGATCGCTTAATTCAAGAATGCGGAGCAATTGAAGATCGTGACATGACTGCTCAAATCCTTGACTCAATGGATATTGAAAAAGAACGAGGAATTACTATCAAAGCTCAAACCGTTCGCTTAAATTACAAAGCTGATGATGGAAATAATTACATGTTAAATCTGATGGATACTCCTGGACATGTTGATTTTGGCTATGAAGTAAGTAGATGTTTGGCTGCCTGTGAAGGTTCGATTTTAGTAGTTGATTCAACCCAAGGTGTTGAAGCACAAACTCTAGCCAATGTCTATCAAGCAATTGATAATAATCACGAAATAGTTTGCGTTTTAAATAAGATCGATTTACCAGCAAGTGATCCTCAAAAGGTTAAACAGCAAATCCAAGATGTCATTGGCATTGATGCATCAGAAAGTATTTTAGTTTCCGCAAAAACCGGAATTGGCATTCATGAAACTCTCGAAGCAGTAGTTAAAAATTTACCTGCTCCGCAAGGCGATATTAATCGCGAATTTAAAGCGTTATTGATCGATAGCTGGTATGATCAATATCTTGGTGTTATTGTGTTAGCTAGGATCATCGATGGATCAATTAAGAAAGGACAAAAAATAAAAATGCTTGCAACTAATGCAATTTATCAAATCGATTCGGTAGGATTTTTTACTCCCAAAAAATTCTTTTGTGATGAATTAAATGCAGGAGAAGTCGGATTTATCAACGCTCAAATTAAGCAAGTAGCAGATTGTAAAGTTGGTGATACCATAGTTCTAGCCAATAATGACTTTGCTATTGCTCTTCCGGGATTTAAACAAAATCAACCCGTAGTTTTTTGTGGAATTTATCCCATTGATGCATCAGATTTTGAAAAATTTCGTGATGCTTTAGCAAAACTCCATCTTAATGATGCAAGTTTTGAGTATGAGCCTGAGACTTCTTCAGCACTTGGCTTTGGATTTCGTTGCGGATTTCTTGGATTACTTCATCTTGAAATTATTCAAGAAAGATTGGAGAGAGAATTTGATTTAGATTTAATCACCACTGCTCCATCGGTAGTTTATAAGATTTATTTACGAAATGGTGAAGTTATTGAAATTCACAGCGCAAGCGAAATGCCTGATCCCGTAAGCATTGAAAAAATGGAAGAACCTTGGATTAAAGCTACGATTATGACTCCCGAATCTTATTTAGGTTCAGTCCTTGATTTATGCACTCAAAAACGCGGAACTCAAAAAGAATTGAGCTATATTGGTGATCGCGTAATGTTGGTTTATTTATTACCACTCAATGAAATTGTTTATGATTTTTATGATCGATTAAAATCATGTTCAAAAGGATATGCTAGTTTTGATTGGGTTTTGGATAGTTATTGCGAAAGTCAATTGGCAAAATTATCAATCATGGTTAATGGAGAAATTGTTGATGCATTATCATTTATCACTCATAAAACTCGAGCTGAATCTAGAGGAAGAGCGATTTGTGTAAAATTAAAAGATTTAATTCCTCGTCAAATGTTTGCGATTGCAATTCAAGCAGGAATTGGTGGAAAAATTGTTGCACGAGAAACTATTTCAGCAATGCGAAAAGATGTTACTGCAAAATGCTATGGTGGAGATATTTCGCGTAAAAGAAAATTACTTGATAAGCAGAAAAAAGGAAAGAAAAAAATGCGTGAAATTGGCAATGTAGAAATTCCTCAAAGTGCATTCCTTGCTGCATTAAAGCTTGATGATTAAAGAAAATTTTAGAGAAAAATATTAATTAATTTTTAATTTTAATATCAGCTTCATTTAAAATTTCTTTGCTAAAATCTTCGAGAGCTTTTTTAACAAGATTGCTAGTGAGAACTTCTTTAGCCTTTGAATAAGATAAAATTTCTGCTTTTCTTTCATCAACAAATTTAGCAATTACGAATCGATTTGATGATAAAATTGGCTTGGTTATTTGACCTTTTTTTAATTTTTTTATGGCATTGATAATTTCGCTAGGCAATGCATCTTCTATTACAAAACCCAGATCTCCACCTTTTTTTCCCGATTCCAAATCAAGAGATTCTTTTTTAGCTAATTCAGCAAATTTCTTAGAATTTTTATTTAAAGTTTCATAAATCTCATCAGCTTTATTTTGGGTTTTAAGAGCGATATAGCTAAGACGATAATCTTTTTTATTTTGCATTTTTTTAACAAGCTCTTGATAATTTTTTTTGATATTTTCTTCGCTTTTAACTTTATTGGCAATTTCGATAAAAAACTTTTGTTTAAGCAATTCATTTTCAAATAAATTAATTGCCATTTGATAATCAGGATGTTTATCTAAGCCATTTTCTTTAGCCTTCTTGGAAGCTAATTTGTTAATTACTACTTCTTGGATAATAACTTTTTGAAGCTCGGAATTTAATGATTCAAATTTTAAATTTTTAAGCTTGTTATTTTTAGCAATAATTTTTTCCATTTCAATTTTGACATCAATTATTTTAACAACTCCACCTAAATAAGTTGCGAGAATTTTTTGGTCATCTTGTGAATTCTGTGAATTTTGCAAAGAAGCATCTAATGACCTACATGAAAGAATGCTTAAATGGATAATAAGATAAAATATTATTTTTAATTGCTTCATAATATTTATATTAATTTAAAGTTATTTTTATTATTTATTGTTATAAAATATTTTTATTATTTAAATATTTTAAAATTTTAATTAACCATTAATGGGGAGGAATTATTTTCACTATTCATTAAGCTTGAAGTATCTTGCTCAATATTTTGTTTAGGAATTATTTTTAACAATTGTGTTTTTAATTCTTCATCACCATTTTGTTTAATTTTTGATTGAATTTTAATGCCATTATTGATTGCATTAAATTTTGAAGATCCAAAGGTTTTATCGATAATTACTTTGGAAATTTTTGATCCCGTTGCAATTATTGGAGTTGCAGAATTTGCTAATGCTTTACGAATTGTCGATCCATTTAAATTCATAATAGTTTTTTTAATGTCATTAGTAATTGATAAAACCTGATTTCTATCATTACTAACTAGTATTTCACTTGTTGTATTATTAATAGAATTTGATTCTTCGCCAGATTCTTGATTTTTTGCAAGCTCAACTATTTCTTCATCATTTGCTAATTGAGTTGGATTTTGAGTTTCGGTGTTTGCAATACTTTCATTACTTGCAATATTAGTTTCAGCGATATTAGTTTCAGCGATATTAGTTTCATTAGATATATTTTGTTTTTCATAGTAAATTTTCTCTTTGGCAATTTTCTCATTGGCAATTTTTCCTTGGGAATTATTATTTAAAATTTGAGCAATTGAAGAATTTTTTAAATTATTTTTTGCAAGCTCTTTAGTTGGATTAAAATTCTTGATTGATGAGCTATTTGTATTATTGCTTGCGATATTATTTTGAGAATTTTTTAAATTATTATTTGCAAAATTAGTTGAGGAATTTGGTAGAAAAAATAAATTATTAGCATATGTTTGATTTGAAAGACTATTAGTTATATTTGATAATAGTAAATTATTTTTCTCAATATTTGCTAATTCATGTGCAAAGTTGTTTAATTGGTTAAATTGGTCTCCTGTTAGGTTTCGTATTTGTCGATCAGATTCTTTTTCAATTTCTTTGATTACCAGAGTTTCCTTATTAAGTTCGATTATCTTGTTTGGATTATCGCTTAAACCACTTGCGTTATTGTTGATAATATCTTGATCAGGAATAATTGGATAAAGGATATCATACAGGATTTTGCGATCGGTAAATTCAATACGATTTTCAATTAATGGAGCTAAATTATTAACTGATTTTTCGACAATTGATAAATTTAATACATCATCTAAAAATTTATTTAAATCAATATTGGATATAGTTTGTGGATTTGTATTGATAGAAACTTCGCTTGTTTTTGACAAGAAATTGCTACTAGCTTTTTGGATTGAAGTATTGCTTAAATCTTGAATGATATTTTTTTGTAAATCTACTTTATAACGAGTTAA
Organism: Rickettsia typhi; assembly: GCA_945878005.1. Taxonomy (GTDB): domain Bacteria; phylum Pseudomonadota; class Alphaproteobacteria; order Rickettsiales; family UBA1997; genus CAILUF01. The sequence continues at coordinate 14,135 of CAMCSJ010000007.1, forward strand.
TGCCGAATAATTTTTATCACTATCGGGATTATCAAAATAGTTATTAGCAATGATTTCACCATTACTATCAAGAGTTTTCTGATAAATTTTACCGTAATAATTTAAAGAATTATTATTAAAAATTTGAGCATTAATATTTAAATTTCCCTTGGTAATTATGTTTGAAGCTTCATTTAAAATTTCATTAGCATTAATTGTTAAAATTGAGCTAGCACTAATTGAAGAAATTTTAGAATTTGCATTAAGTGGAATTGTCGAGCGATATTTTGTAACTCCAGTTTCGCATTGATCATTAGCGCAAAGAGTAGAATCTTCAATCCAATTATAAAGCTCGTGATTATCTAAAAGAGAAGTTCCATCAATAAAATTTTCACCTTCTATCAATGCGATTGCAGGTTTAATTGCTCTAATATTTTCTAATTTTTTGGCATTAACATCAAGCGAACCTTCAAAGGCAATAATTTCTGATGATGAATTTTTGACTGATGCAATTTTATTATCACTAACATTGAACAATGGATTGGAGTTTGAATATTTTTGGATAATCAAATTATTTTTACCATAGATAACTGAGTCATCTAAGTTTTCTAAATTATTTACCACATTAAATTCAATATTACTTGCCGAATAAATTGTTGATTTAATTTTGTTAATTAAATCATTGGCAATATTAAAAGTAATTTTTCCTACCGCATCAACTCTTGCAGAATTATTGGTAAAATTTAGTGAATTTATATTTAAAATAGCATTAGCTATCAAGCTTTTAGTTGATTCTTGATTAATATCTCCAGCCATTGCATTTAAAGTTGTAATTCCTGCTGCTCCAATGATTTTTGCATCACCTAAATTATTAATATTTCCAGTTTGCGAATTAATAGTTAAATTATTTTTTGCTGATAATAATCCCAAATTATCAATATTTTTTGATGCAGAAATATTGAGATTATTTCCTGCAATTATTTCTGAATTAACATTTGTTAAATCACTATTACTAAATTTTGCATCATCAGTAATTTCAATATCATTTGTTGCATTTATTGACGCATGATTGACAAGGTTTCTTCCCGTAATAATTAAATCTTTATTGCTAATAATTGTTCCACTTAAAATTACTGGATCAATATCAGTTGGAGTATTTGTTAAAGTTAATTTTAACAAATTATTGGCGAATATTTTGTAGTTAATATTACTATTTATATCGCTATTTTTAAATTGAAATGTCGTTAAACTTACATTATTATTTGCTTGGATTTGTGCTTTATTTTCTAAGGAATTAAGCACAGTCATTTGTAAATTTTTTTGAGCAATTAAATTTGCTAAATTATAAAAGTTTTTAACATTTATGTTTAAATCATTATTACTAAAAATTATTGAGTTATTAGAAAAATCTTGAGCATTTATTGAAAAATCATTAGCACTAATACTGTAATTTTGTGCATTATTCACAAAGTTTCTTTGAGTAAGAATGCCAATGTTATTAGCACTAATTAACCTACTGGAATCAAGGATTGTGATGTCTTTACTGCTAATCAAATTTATATTACTATTGATTTTATCTTCAGTGTTTTTTGTTTGAATTTCTCCCTGAGAAATAATTTCTCCCATTTGGGAATTGATTTCGATATTACCTTTTTGAGCAATAAGTTTATTATTGGTAATATTGCCTTTTGCATCAATTTTAATTCCATCATTTTGAGCTAACATTTCACCTGACCATCTAACTGCGAAGCCTTCCTGATTCGCAACAATATAAATTTTTCCAGCTTGAATTTTAGCAAGATTTGATGCATCAATTGCATATCCTGTTGGAGAATTACTTTCTTGACAATTCAAATCGCCATCAATGCAAGAATCATTATTTGCTTGATTTGAATCTTGATTTGCAATGAAGGTTTTGTCATTAAAATTAAAATCATCCTTAGAACTTCTTATGTTGATAATATTGGTTGAACTTCCAAATATCGGAGCGTTAATTTTTATTGAATTTGCAACTAATTCCGCAGAAGAAACTTTTTCTAAATCAATACCCGAACCAATTACCATCAATTTATTAAAAAAATCTGGTAAAACTAATTTGTTAATAAGACTTTGAGAGTTAGATCCATCATTGGCATTTACATTAAGATTGAATTGCAAATCATTATTTGCAGTATTTTGTTTAGAATTTCCAACGAGTAAATTTAAATTACCGATATTGATAAAACCTGCACCATTAACTACAATGCCATTTGGATTGGCAATAATTAAATCTGCTTTTTTTCCTGCTAATTCTAAATAGCCATTTAACTGCGATAAATCATTGCCCTTAACTTCAAACAAAATTAGCGATGCACTTCCCGAATCTTTTAGATTGTTATTATCTTCAATTAATCCTGCAATTTGAGTTGCAATAATTTTATCTTGACTTGCAGTACTGTTATTAACAACTAATCCTTGGGGATTAATATTAAAATCGGTAAAATTATTTACCGAAAATCCTGAATTATTTGGAGTTGAAATATTTACAATATCAACATCATTTCGTGATTTTAAAATTTGAGTAAAATTATTATTTTCTACATTTATGGGAAGAGAAATAGGTAATGCAGGAATTTCTACGGGATTCGAATTGGGGTTATTTTCAATTGGAGTTGGATTAACAATATTTCCTTGATTTACTTCTTCTGCGATAGAGTTTTTTGGATAACAAACTAAAGTTAAAAAAAATGATTGAAAAATAAAACAGGTTATTAGCCAATAACAAGTCGTAACTTTTGCTAGATTTAAATAAATCCTATACATATCAACAACTTTTTATAAATTTACATCTTTAATATTAAAATATTTTTTTCTTAATTATTCTGAAGCAAAATATGGTTTCAACAGTTGAAAAACCTCAATTGAAGCAAAATAAAATCTTAAATTAATTTTAAAATTTTTTATTTTTTATAAAAAACTTTTTTGATTTTCAAGATCTTAAATCTTAAAACAAGCTTAAATATTTAGGAATTTGTTTTGTTACAAAAAATGTGTTATTTTGCAAATTACTTTTCTAGCTACAGCAATGAAGAAATGAAAAACTTAATGGTTCTATTATGTTTTTTTGTATTAATTTCAATAGTAAGATTTTGCTTATCTCTTCTAAAAGAAATTTTATTACTCTCTTTAGAAATTTCTTTCCAGCCAAGTTGTAATAAGGTTTTACCATAGAAATCCATGATTTTTTCATCATCATTTTCAAAATTATAAATTGCACAAGAAATACTTCCATTGCTTGATTCAAAACCTAATTCATCTTCACTTACTTTATTCATTCCAATTAACAAAGGAATATCACTACTTCCATCGACAAAACTATTTTGGGTAGTTTTAATATCTCGGTATTTTTGAATTGATAAATTGCAAGAACTAAGAATTGAAATTAAAAATAATGTGTAAAATATTTTCATAAATAAAAATTAGGATTGACATTTTGAGCAATAATAACTTGCTCGAGAATTTTGTATTATACGCTTTACTGGGTTATTGCAAACAAAACAATTTTCATTAGTTTTGCCGTAAATCATATGAGAATTTTGAAAATTTCCAACGACTCCTTTCGCATCAACATAATTTGAAATTGATGATCCACGATTCTCAATAGCATTAATTATTACTTTTTTTATTGATGCAACTATTTTTTTTAATTCTGATTCAGTTAAGCTATTTGATGATCTTAAAGGAGAAATTCCAGCATCAAATAAAGACTCGCTTGCATAAATATTTCCAACTCCTACTACAATTTTATTATCCATAATTGCAGTTTTAATATTGAGATTCTTTTTTGATAATTTATCTCGTAAAAATACCCAATCAAATTCTGTCGATAAAGGTTCAACCGAAAGTTTAGAAAGCATTTTATGAGATTTTAAATCCTTATTAAATACCAAATCAATAAAACCAAATCGCCTTGGATCATTAAATATCAACCAACTACCATTAGAAAATGCAACTGCAAAATGATCATGTTTTAATTGTTGAAAATCGTTAGAAACTATTAGCCTTCCACTCATTCCAAGATGAATTATTAAGGTTTGTTGATTACTATTTTTAATCAATAAATATCTTGCCATTCTTTCAATATTTTCAATCGATGATGATGCAAGAATTTTTAAATCAAGATTTGATTCGATACGAAATTTTTTATCTGAACGATAAACTTTAGTTATTTTTTGCTGTAGTAAAATTTGTAGATCACTTCTAATAGTTTCTACTTCTGGTAATTCTGGCATATAAAAAACTTAAATTTTAAAATTATTGATTATATAATCTTTCAATAACTTTAAATTTCAAATTTTTTTTATGAATATTTTCGACAATAATAACCAAAATAATTCAGAGGAATATACCTACAACCTCAAGCTTCCTGATCATATCAACACTAACAAAGTTTTGCTTCACAGCTGTTGTGCTCCATGTGCTGGAGATTTAATGATGAGAATGAAATCTTCGGGAATTGATCTTACCATTTTCTTTTATAATCCCAATATTCACCCTAAAAAAGAATATGAAATTCGCAAAGAAGAAAATATCCGCTACGCTAAAGAATTAAACATCGAATTTATTGATGGAGATTATGATGTTCAAAATTGGTTTTCTCGCGCAAAAGGACTCGAGCATGAACCCGAAAGAGGAGAAAGATGCACCAAATGTTTTGATTTTCGATTTGAAAGAACTGCTCTTTATGCTCATGAAAATGGTTTTAAGATTTTTACCTCTTCTCTAGGAATTTCCCGCTGGAAAAATATGGAGCAAATCAATGATTGCGGAATTAGATCTGCAAAAAATTATCCCGATTTAACTTACTGGACATATAACTGGCGAAAAGCCGATGGGGCAAAAAGAATGTACGAAATTGCTAAGGAAAATAATTTCTACAAACAAGAATATTGCGGATGCATTTATTCTCTAAGGGATACTAATCTTTGGCGGAAAAAAAATAATCGCGATGAAATCAAAATCGGCGAAGAATTTTATGCTCAAAAAATTGAGGAATAAATTAAAAACTAAAATAAAAATTATACACCTCATACTTAACAATGCAAAGTGAAAAGAATGTTAAAATTTCTATTTTGATGACTGGTAAAGAAAACGAACAATGATATATCCCATCCCAACAATTTGCAGGAAATTTTCAGCAATAATGCTAGGTAATAGCCATTCATGTTTTTCAAAATTTAATACTCCACATCCAACTAAAACAGTTATGGTTATATGAAATACAATGAAAATGCTAATCCAAGTAATTATTGACCATGACCATTTATCTCGTAATTCAAAAAACTTTTTTCTTCCATTAAGCTCTATCTCTTCTCGAAGAGCTTCATTTTTTAATTGGGACAAATCGCCATCTTCTTCCTGCTTATCTTGTACCCTATTAACCAAATCTTTTAGATTACTTCCCATATTCAAACTTGAGCCTGTTTCTAATTGCTGGCATAGAAACCATAAATAGCTTTGCCAACTCTTCAGTGGAAGCAAATTTATGGTATTGATCTAGCATAAATCTAGGGACTAGTAAATTAGCAGCGAACGTATCCGCTTCTACTTCTTTTGAATCTCTCTTGTGCTCATTGTCACTATCATAAATGGGCAATAGAGAAGTCCTAAAGACTACTTTGTAATCCGAAGATTTTAACCAATCCTCATGCAAAAATTTATGCCCTAATTCATGAGCTATTGTAAAAGTTTGTCTTTGCGGATATTCATGTTTGTTGATATAAATTTCATTCTTTTCAGCGAAGAAGAAGCCAGAAATTTTATCATCCTCATCTTTAAAATCGGCAAAAAACACCCTTATTCCTAAATCTCTTGCTATTTTAACTGGATCAACAGGGGGAGATGTGTACCCAAATTGATCTAAGATCTCAAGAGCTTTTGTTTGTGCTTTTTTAAAATCAGGAATATCGGTCATAATTTATTTTTTTAATTATTTAAGTCTGTAATTTTTTGGATATAGTAAGAAAGAAGTCTCGAATATCTTTTGCAAAATTACTAACCTGATTGAGATTCGATAAGTTAATCGATTGTGCTTGTGAAATGCTAATAATTCTTCGATAAATTCTTGGTTTATAATTTTTTTTAAACTGCAACAAAAGTAAAACTTACGCAAGATTAGACTAGAGAGGTTTATTTTGTAATGGTGAAATAATTTCTGCATACTTCTTTAAAAATTCAAAGTTGTAATTAAATAAAGATTTAAAATAAATTTTATAAATTAATTGGAGCGGGTGAAGGGACTCGAACCCTCGACACCAACCTTGGCAAGGTTGTACTCTACCACTGAGCTACACCCGCATAATTTAACAATTTTTAACTTAAAAATAACTTTAGTTTAAAAATATTATTACCTAACAATCTCTAATAAAAATTAATTAATAATAAATTCAATTTCATAATTTATGATAAATTTCAAAAAATAAATTGCAATATTGAAAAATTAAATTATATTTCATTAATTATTTAAACATCATTTTCAGCCTTGCCATAGAGTGATTGAAGTGATTTAAATAATTCAAAATCATAATTAAAACGATATTTTATAAATCGATGAAAAATAATCTCTTTAAAAATTTCAATAATATTTTTCGCTTAATTCAAATTATTTTGTTAAGTTTTTTTCTCAGTTCATGCGTTGAAACTGTTGTGGTATCATCGATAGCAGGTGGAGCAATTTCAATTCGCGAAAAATCATTTTCCAATACTCAAAAAGATGTGATGATTGCTTCTAAATTAGCAACAAGCTATGTTAAAAATGGTTTAAAAAATATTGGAAATTCAGTTGATATTTCCGTAAATGAAGGAAGAGTTTTATTAACTGGAATAATTCGCGATCCAATCAAAGCAAAGCTTGCTTACGATTTAGCTTGGAAAATATCTGATGTTAAAGAAGTAATTGATGAAATCCAAATTCGTCAAGAAAAACTTCGTGCTCGTGATTTTTCTTCATCGCTAATTGATTATTTTATTACCTTACAAATCGAAGCTAAAATATTTTTTAAAAGCAATCTTCACAGCATAAATTATAAAATTACCACTATTGATCGTAATGTTTATTTTCTTGGAATTGCCAATGATGAAGCTGAAATGCAAAATGCCTTAGATTTTGCTTCAAAAATAAATGGCGTAAAAAAAGTTGTTAATCACTTGGTTTTAGTAAATGATGTTAAAAGAAGATCATAATTCAAATCAAGTAATCACCTTTGGCTGTAGGTTAAACAGCTTTGAGTCAGAAACTATCAAACAAGCAATTAATCAATCTGGTGAAAAAAATTTAATCGTTTTTAACTCTTGCGCAGTAACTGCAAAAGCTGAAAAGGATTTAAAAATTTCACTTCGCAAAATTAGAAAAAATAATCCCGATGCCAAAATTGTTGTTACGGGTTGTGCTGCTCAAATCGATCCGCAAAAATATGCAATAATGCCTGAGGTAGATTTAGTTCTTGGCAATGTTGAAAAATCAAAATTTGAAAATTATCAAAATATTGAAAAATCAAAAAACTTATTAAATAAAATTTCTAATCACCAAATTTTAAATGTTGAAACCCAAAATAATAAAATTGTCGATGAGTTTTCCAATCACCAAAATAACCAAGTAAAACCTGATCAAAATCATCATCAAGATCGAATTTTTTTTCAAGAACTTAGTAATCAAAATAAACTAAATAATCTCGCTGATCTCAATAAAATCAAGGTCAATGACATTATGTCAATTCGCGATACTGCTCCACAATTAGTCAGTTATTTTGAAAATCAAACTCGTGCATTTTTAGAAATTCAAAATGGCTGTAATCATCGTTGTACTTTTTGCATAATTCCTTATGGTCGAGGAAATAGTCGATCAGTTGGAGTTGGAGAAATTATCGAGCAAAGTAAAAAAATGGTTAATAATGGTCATCAAGAAATTGTCCTTACGGGAGTTGATATTTCGGATTACGGCAAGGATTTACCATCTCCCCTTACCCTTGCTCAAATGATTAAAAAATTATTAAAATTCGTTCCCGATCTCAATCGACTTCGTTTATCGTCAATTGATGTTGCAGAGTTAGATGATGAATTTTTAGAAATTTTAAAATATGAAAATCGTCTTATGCCTTACTTACACATAAGTGCACAATCTGGAGATGATTTAATTTTAAAAAGAATGAAAAGAAGACATAATCGTCAACAACTTTTAGATTTTTGCTCAAAAGCTAGAGAGATAAGACCCGAAATCACTTTTGGTGCTGATTTAATTGCAGGATTTCCAACCGAAGATGACCAAATGTTTGAAAATAGTTTAAAATTAATTTCCCAAGCAGATTTAATTTTTACTCATATTTTTCCATATTCACCGAGACTTGGTACACCTGCTTCCAAGATGAAACAACTTGATTACAAAATTATCAAAGAACGAACTAAAATTCTGCGACAAGCTGGAGAAAAACAACTTGAAAAATATCTCGCTAATCAAGTTGGTAAAAATTTTGAAATTTTAGTTGAAAAAAATAATCGTGGTAAAACCACTAATTTCTTGAATGCAACCCTAAAAGGAAATTCAGATTTATTAACTAAAAATAACTCCTATGAATTATCAACTACTTTACAAGAAAATAGTTTAATTCAAGTAAAAGCTGTTGATTATAATCAAAAAGAGTTAATTGTTAATTTAGTTTAAAAACTGATAAATAAAACTAAATTTTACGACATTTCAAGCATTTTTTGTAATGGTCTTTGAGCCATAATTCTCAAAGATTCATCGAGAATTAATTCCCCACCAAACTGACTTTGATTGCCATATTTCATTACCGCATAAAGTTTTTCTAAATTATTTAATGCCATGTAAGGACAATTATTGCAAAGTGTACATCCTGCTTTATCGATAAATGGACAATCATAAAATTTTGCAGTTGGATTTTTTTGTTGCATTTTATGAATAATATGAGGTTCAGTTAGGACAATAAATTCACCTCCTTGATTGGCTTCAACAAAATTTAATAAGGATGATGTTGATCCAATATGATTGGCATATCTTAACAATTCTTGTGGACATTCAGGATGAGCTATTACTTTTGCTTGTGAATTATTAGCTATTAATTTTACTAATTCTTTTTTGCTAAATTGCTCGTGAACAATACAGCTTCCATGCCAAAGAATCATTTCGCGATTAGTTTGTTTGCTAATATATCTTCCCAAATGTTGATCAGGTGCAAAAATAATTTTTTGGTTTTTGTGAATTTGATCAATGATTTTTTTAGCATTAGTTGAAGTGACAATTATATCCGATAAAGCCTTGATTTCAGCAGAGCAATTGATGTAAGTAATAACAATTGCATCAGGATATTTAGCACGAAATTTTGCAAATTCCTTAGGTTGACAAGAATCTTCTAAACTACATCCTGCTTTGAAATCTGGAATTAAAACTCTTTTTTGCGGTGATAAAATTTTAGCAACTTCTGCCATAAATTTTACTCCACAAAAAACAATTTCATTAGCATCAGTTTGACTTGCTTTGCGAGATAAATCAAGAGAATCACCTACAAAATCAGCAATATCTTGGATTTCTGGATCTTGATAATAATGCGCTAAAATTATCGCATTATGCTCTTTTTTTAATTTTAAAATTTCAGTTTCTAGATTTTGCGGAATTTGCATAATTTTATTTTTTATGTTTTTTCAACTTAATTTTTTTTAATACCTAAACCGATGATATCAAAGACTTCATCTCGAGTTTTTTTAGCAATTTCATCAGCATAATTTCTTCCATCCTCAATAGCTTTTTTAAGAATATTTTCTAAAAAATTTTGATCATTTAATAATTTTTTTATTTGTTGTGAAATTGGCTCAAGCTTTGAAATTACGACATCCGCTAAGTCATTTTTAAATTTACCATAACCCAAATTTTCATATTCCAAAGCAATTTCTTGAGGATTTTTTTTAGCAAAACTGGCAAATATATTTAGCAAATTATAAATTTCACGACGATCTTCATCATAAGCAATCATTGATTGAGAATCGGTTTTAGCTTTTTTAATTTTTTTAGAAATTTCATCACTCGAATCAGTTAAATTAATCCGAGAAATTTCGCTTGGATCAGATTTACTCATTTTTTTACTACCATCTTGCAAAGACATAATCCGCTTCACTTCCTTGATAATCAAGGGTTTGGGTAGTTTAAAATATTCGACTCCAAAATTATGATTAAATGCTTGAGCAATGTCTCGCGTAAGTTCAACATGCTGTTTTTGATCTTCACCAACGGGCACGATATCGGCTTGATAAAGTAAAATATCGGATGCCATTAGTACTGGATAAGAGTAGAGTCCAAGATTGGCATTACCAGCAGAATCATCGCCAATTTTATCTTTAAATTGCGTCATGCGATTTAACCAACCAAGCGGAGTAATTGTGCTTAAAATCCAAGCTAATTGCGAATGTTGCGCAACTTCACTTTGGATAAAAATTTTGACTTTTTTTAAATCCATTCCACAGGCAATAAAAGTTGCAACGGTAAGTAAAATATTTTTTCGTAAAACATCGCGATCTTGTTTTACAGTAATAGCATGAAGATCCATTACCCCAAATAAACAGTGATATTTATTTTGCAATTCAAGCCAATTAGTGATTGCTCCTAAATAATTTCCAAGATGCAAATTACCAGTTGGTTGTATGCCCGAAAATACTTTTTCAATTTTTTGATCAAGTGATTTCTCAAGTGATTTCTCAAGTGATTTTTCGACTGATTTTTCCACAAATTTCTCCACAATAAAATTTAAATCTTGCAATAAACTTCGTTAATTTTAAAATAAAAAACTAGTAAGGCAAGCGGATGGTCGCTGATTTTAATTACTTTATTTTTAAAAATAAAGTAGTTTGAAAATTAGAGGAAAGTCCGGACTCCATAAAAGACGATACCAGTTAACGACTGGCGAGATTAAACATTTCAGGGAAAGTGTCACAGAGAATATACTGCCTTAATTTTGTTAGAAATAACAAAATGAATCTAAAATAAAATTTAGAAGGTGAGAGTGAAAATACGAGGCTAAGAATTCGTACTCTTGCATGGTAACATGCATTAGGAAAAACCCTATCGGGAGCAAGATCAAATAGAAATGGCAAGTTTATTTATTTAAACAGATGTCTTTTACATCGTCATTTGGGTAGATTGCTAGAGGTTGTTAGTAATAACAATCCCAGATGAATGACCATCACTTGTGCAAACAAGTACAGAATCCGGCTTATAGCTTGACTTACTACTTTAAATTAAAAAATAAATAAAAAATTATTTTACAATAATTAGCAATAAGAGTTATTTTTAATAGTTAATAAATAGCAATTTACAATAATTTATAATTTTAAAATTAAAATGCTTAAAACTAATCAAATTCGCGAAAGTTTTTTAAATTATTTTGCGAAAAACAATCATGAAATTATTGCTTCCAGCCCATTAATTCCGCATAATGATCCTAGTTTGATGTTCACCAATGCTGGAATGAATCAATTTAAAAATTTTTTTATCGGCGTGGAAACTCCGAAATTTACTCGAGTTGCAACTTCGCAAAAATGCGTTCGCGCTGGTGGAAAGCATAATGATCTCGATAATGTAGGTTTTACCGCTCGTCATCATACTTTTTTTGAAATGCTTGGCAATTTTTCTTTTGGCGATTATTTCAAAGAACAGGCAATTTTTTATGCTTGGGAATTTTTAACCAAAGAACTCGCAATCAATAAGGACAAGCTTTTGGTGACAATTTATCACGATGATTTAGAAGCAAAAAAATTCTGGCAAAAAATTGCTGGATTAAATGACGAAAAAATTATCGCTATTGCAACTGATGATAATTTTTGGTCAATGGGTGATATTGGACCATGTGGACCATGCTCCGAAATTTTTTACGATCATGGTGATAAAATTTTTGGAGGAGTTCCCGGGTCAAAATATCAAGATGGCGATCGCTTTATTGAAATTTGGAATTTAGTTTTTATGCAATTTGAAAAAACTAAAGATGGTAAAAAGATTCCCCTTCCTAAACCTTGCATTGATACGGGAATGGGCTTAGAGCGAATTGCTTCAGTGATGCAGGGTAAAAATGATAATTACGAAATTGATTTATTTGAAAATCTCATCAAAGATATTAAAACTAAATTATTTTAAGTAAAAATATTAGTTTTTAACTTTTATTAGTTATTTTAAATATTTTTATTGAGTTTTATCGTGAGTTTCTGTAGTAGGTTTTATTGAATCCGTTGTAGGATTTTCTAAATCTGTATTAGGTCTTGTTCCTCTCCCTTCATTGCGTTTAATTCTAGAAACTAAAACACTAGTTGCAACCAAGATAACGCCAATTCCTAAAAAACTCGCGATTCTTTTGGCTAATAAATTTTCACCAGAATGGTAAATTTTTTCTTGCAAATCAAGCTTTTGATCTTGTTTTTCGGTAGTTATTTTAGGATCATCAAATAATTTAGTTTCGACTAATTCTTGCCGATTTGAATTTGGAATTTTACTAAATTTACTAATTATCGCCCTATCCTCTTGATCAACATCAATGATGCTAAATCCATCTTTAATCAGCAAATCTTCAAGATCTTTTAACTCGCTTTTTCCAATTTTAATTTTAGGATTTTTTCCATCTAAAATTGCCATTGTTTTTACTATCGCAGTTTTTTCTTCTACAACCATAACTGCGAATGCATTTTCATATCCGATCGATTGATCGCATCTTAATAAATCATAATTTTGACAGTAAACCAATGCCTGAGTTGCATTCATCAAAATCACAGTATAATTTTGATTTAAAATTTCTGGCGAGATTTTTGCGATATTATTAAAATTTTCATCGGGATTATATGATCCATAAATTCCTAAATTACCTAAACCTAATTCTCTTTCTAAATCATCCTTGATCCTAGGGCTACGACCAAATTTACTCATATAAATCTCTAATATTTTTTGATCAGCTATGCTATATCCAAAAAATGGTAAAATATTTTTTGCTGTCAATCGGTTAAGATCATCTCGACCCTGAGCCATCGGGATCAAATAAGACATATGCGATGGAACTCGCAAATTACTTAAACTTCCCATCGGATGTTGAAATAACATAACATGACCAATTTCATGGCAAAGTATTGAAGAAAAATCAATACCTAATTCATTTTCACTCATCACGATTAATGCTTCTTTGGCTCCAAGTGCAAAGATATTGCAATGATCGGTAAATGCAGAATCAACTCCGCTAAGCAAATTTACATGAATTTGGTAATCCGCTTTTTTATCGCCAAGCATTTCCTGCGTTACAAATTTTATGTTAAATCTAGAGTAATAAATTTCGCCAATTTTAACACCAATTTTTTGTAAATCATCAATAACATCTTTGGTTAGATCGCTTATTGATTTCACTGAATCATCGATATTTTGTAATAGTAAACCTTGAGGAATTTTGGTTGGATCAAAATTTATTAAAATTAAAATTTCTTGACCCGAAGACATTTTTTGATAATATTCTTTAGCAACAACTCCACCATTAGGAATTAATCCTCTAAAATCTTTGTCAATTTTAGATAAATCTAATGTTTTAAAACCTTGAATATCACTAATTTTTTTATCTTGATTGTCATAAAATTCTAAAATAGCTTCATCTAAATCAAGTCCTGCTTCAGTAATCACCAAAAAGCTTGTTGCTTTTTTTCCTTGAGTAATTTTAAAAACCACTTGAGAAAAATTCGCTCCCGAAAAATCAGCATAATAAACATAAAATCGATTAAATTTTGCTCTCGAAAAGTCAGCATTTTTAATTGATAAAATTTGGGGTTTTTGGGCAGTTTTTTTAGAGAGTTCAACTATTGAATCCTCAATTTCTATCAAGGTTTTATTAGCACTTCGATAATCAGCTAACATTATCTCACCAACTGAATCAAAGGTTGGAATTTTATTAACTCTATATTCAAATTGATTAATTAATTTAACTAATTCTTCTTCATTTGCTTTAAAAACATAATTACCAAAAATAATTAATTCATGAGTAGTTCCTCTCCAATCACTATTATCTAGATTGCAACTATCATCAAAAGAAATAATATTAGTTGAGGGAAATTTAGCACCATTAAAATTTGAATTTGTAAAATAAAAATTATCCAAATTAAAACTACTAAGATCAAAACCCGAAGCATCAATATTATCAACAGTTATATTCATATTAGGATTTAACAAAAATTGTTGTTTATTATCACTTCTTATTGATTCTAAATAAGTTTTAAGTTCATCGACTGTTAATTTTTTTAAAATAATTTTAGGTTTTTCATCCTTTATTGGAGAAGCTTGAGGTGATGTTATGTGATTGCGATTAATTGCTAATTTTGCATCTGTTGATTCTTCACGATCATTGAAATCCTTGATTTTTGGTTGATGTTCTTGAATTATTTTTTTTCGCTCTAAAATTTTTTCTTGAGAAACTAAAAGCCTTCGATATGCACCTTGAATTCTATTTCTTCTTCCTATTTCATTTCGATATTTTTTTCTTCTAAAAATTCCCAATTCATCACTTTTTTTTCCCAAAAATAATTGCAGGAGCATCAAATTACCATCGAGATCTGAATGTGTTTGAATGCCCGATTGATAACTTATTTTAGATTCTTTTGCAAAATGATTAATTGCATTTTGCTGACCAGCATTAGCAGAAATATTAAGTCGCATTGCAAAATAGTTTAAAATAAATTTTAAACAACTGCAATCTCACTATAACAATTTATAACAAGATATCACGGAAGTTGTTTATTTATTGAAACTAAAAAAATTATTTTTTTATGCAATTTAAAAACCTTAGCGATCCTAATTTAAATCATAAATTTAAAATCTTGATTCGCTTCTCTCGCTTTGAAATTAAAGCTTGAGAGCTTAGAAGATGAT
>CAMCSJ010000008.1 GCA_945878005.1 Rickettsia typhi
GCAAAATAATTCAGATAATTTACTTCAGCTTCGCATTTTATTTCCCCGGAAAAAATTTGATGATAATGCGATGAAGTCAAGAAATCATTGATCATATTAGTGATTTCTTTTTTTGATTTTAGATCTAAAAAACTGGTATTTTCAATAAATCTTAAACAATAACTATTTATAACCGAGATTGGTTTTTTATAATTTTTACCAATTACTTCGAGAATTTTGTGGATTAAAATTCCTTTAATTTTACTGATATTTTGAATATTATTTTCTATTGAATCATGATCAATTTTTGGTAAAAATTTATTAAAAAAATCAATTTGAGAATTATTTTTTTGTAAATCTTTAAGAGTAGATTTTGGTAGTGATGTTTTTTTAGAAATCATATCATTTTGATTTGCGGAATCTATATCGCAATTTACTAAAAAATTTATAAGTTCTTCTTGTTTAACTTGTTGAAATTCTTCATTAACTAAGTTAAGAAAAATACTATACCAATTTTTGTTATTAGTATTAGTTCCATAGCTTGTTAAATAGATTTCATCTTCTGCTCGAGTTAATGCTACGTAAAGCAAACGCAAATTTTCTTCATAATCTAGATGTTTTTGTTTATCAAGAATTTCATAAAATAATTTATGATAATTTTTACTAAGATTGGGAATCCAAAGGGGAAAGGAGATGTTATTTTCTTCATGCCAAAAAATATTATTTTTGGAAACTGAATTATTTAAACCTTCGGGGATAATAATTATAGGAGATTGAAGACCTTTCGCAGAATGAATTGTAGAAATTTTAACTGCATTATCTAGTGAGGAATTTAATTTTATTTCGGGATCAATTTTTTCAATTATTTCGAGCATTAATTGCAAATCAAAATTTTTATCAGTCGAAAGATTGGCGATATTTAAAAGAAATTTATCAATAATTTCAATTGCACTGGAATCAAATCTTAAAATAAAATTATCTCGATAATTTTGGTTATTTAAGATTAAATAATAAAATTGGTAAGCATTGTTATTTTTTGCTAAATCTAAAAAAATATTTAAAGTTGAAATTATGTTTGGATCTTTAATGGAGTTAAATACCGAAATTTTTTCAAGATTTTTGATTTGACAAATTTGAAAAATATCTTCTTCATTGAGATTAAAAAAAGGTGATTTAAGAAGGTGAATTAAATTAAAATCATCTTCTTTTAAACATACAAAACGAGCTAGACTTAACAGGTCTTGAATAATTAAATTTTCGCTAAATTTAATTTTTAAAACTGATGTGAAGGGTATTTGATATTTATTTAAAGCATAGGCTAGATAATCCGAAAATTTATTAACTTTATTTCTGATAAGAATCATGATATCGCGATAATTTACGGGTCGATTTTTGGAAGAAATTATTCGCTTATTTGTAACCCAAAAATGAATTTTTTTAGCAATAATTTCTGCAAGAATGAAAGCTTCATGATAATGATTTTTTTGATCTAGGGAATTTTCTTCATCATTTAATTCATCAATATCAGCTAGGAATTTGTTATCAAAATTAAAATATTTATGAATTTTTTCTAAATTAATTGGATCAATTTCCCTGGAAGAAATATTTTGCCAAAATTCGATGTGAGAATCTCCAAGCCTAATTGGATTATGCTCTAAATATGATTCAGTTTTACAAATTGCCTTGCCAAATTGTTCTTGGCAAAAAATTTTATCAACAAATTCAAGGATTTTTTTAGTAGAACGAAAGGAATTATTTAAATCGATTTTTAATAATTTATCCTGTAATTTATTAGAAAAAAATTGATAAATTTTACTACTAATATCGCATTGAGATCCTTGAAAGGAGAAGATTGACTGCTTTTCATCTCCAACAATAAAAATACTTCTTTTATTTTCAGCTTTACTAAATCCTGTAAAAAAATCTTCACATAAAGCAATGATAATTTGAAATTGTAAAATATTGGTATCTTGGGATTCATCGATTAAAATATGATCAAAAAATCCATCCAATTTTAATTTTACCCAATCCTTATATTCGGGATTATTCAAGAGGTTAAAGGTTTTAACGATGAGATCGTGATAATCTAAATATGAATTATTTAATTTTAACTTTTTATAAATTTGTAAAAAATTATCAATAAAGATTAACAAATTACAATTACAATTATAAACTTCTAATGAAAATAACTTTTCAAAACAATTATTGATTAAAATGATATTTTTATCACAAAGATTTTGATAAATATCGCACATTTTATTTTTATTAATCGATCCATATATTTTGCGATTTGAATTATTATCGGTAATAAAAGCATTTTTAAAAAAAATAAAATTTTCTTCACAAGGATTTTGTAAAAAAATCTTGATTTTATTTTGGAATTCTTGGTTTCTTGAGCCAGTCTTTTCTAGATCTTGGCAAAATATTTCTAATTCATTTATATCAAGTTTTTTATAAAATTCGCAAATAATATCTTTGGCATTTAATTCATTATCATCGAGATTAATTATTTTTTTAAGATAGGGTAGGGAGTTTTTTAAATTGCCAAAAATATTTTGTAAATCATCAAGTTTATCTTTCTTGGTAATGAGATTATTAATTAATACTGCAAGACTATCTTCGGTGATTCTATAAAAAATTTCGGCAATATTTTTTTGTAATTCAATATCGTTTTGAGCATTTTTAAATAGTTCTTTTCGTGCAATTTCTAATAAAAATAAACTTTTATTTCCTTCGATTAATTCAAAATTAAGTGGAACATTTGCTTCAATTGAAAATGATTTTAAAATATTTTGACAAAAAGAATGAATTGTTTGAATGGAAATTTTATTTTCACCATCTAATATTTTAGCAAATAAAGTTCGAGCTTTGTAAATATTTTTTTCATTAGGATTTATCGATAAATCATTTAATTTTTTGATAATTTTTTCATCGTCAAATATTACCCAATTACTTAATTCGTGATTAATTCTTTCATGCATTTCATTTGCTCCAGCATTGGTATAAGTAAGGCAAACTATTTTACTAGGATTGACATCTTCAAGCAATAATCGCAATAATCGATCGGTAAGTATTTTGGTTTTACCAGATCCAGCTGATGCGAAAACCCAAACACTATTATTGGGATCTGATGCGATATTTTGAAGTTTCGAAATTGTTTTAAGAGCTGATAAATCTAAAATCTTATTTTAAATAATGGTTATTAGTAAATATTAATAAATAATGAAAAACAAGAACATTCATCAATATTTATTAAAAATAATATTTAAAACTAATTTTCAAGTTCCTCACTATCGATAATATCTCCAGGTGATTCTTCAACTTGTTTAGCTTTCATAAAACTACGATAACGAGAAACGTTAAAATTATGCTCTTGTAAATTTCTAGAAAAAATATGATCACCTTTTCCACTTGCTACAAAAAATAAATATTCTGATTTAATTGGATTTAATACTGCACGAATTGATGCAATACCAGGATTGCAGATTGGAGCAGGTGGAAGACCATAAACGTGATAAGTATTGTAAGGCGAATTATTTTGAATATCGCTCATGCGAATTGTTCTTTCAAGTTTCTTATCACCCATGGTAAATGAGTAAATAATGGTTGGATCAGATTGCAATTTCATTCCCTTATTTAAACGATTGATAAATACTGATGCAACCTTATCTCTTTCATTGTCAATTCCGGTTTCCTTTTCAACGATTGAAGCTAAAATAATTGCTTGCTCTTTAGTTTTTACAGGAATGCTTTGATCGCGTAATTCCCACATCTCATCAATAGCTTTAGTCATAGAATCTTGCATTCTTCTAATCATTCCAATCTTGGTATCGTTATATGAATAAAAATAAGTTTCGGGAAGAAGTGAACCTTCTTTGATTGCATCAGGAGTTTGTCCAATTAAACCTATTGAACGATTAATGGCTTGTAATGCAGATTTCGAGCTTAATCCTTCGGCAATTGTTACCTTGCGAAAGAAGACATTTCCTCGAATCATTTTATGTAAAATTTTGTAATAAGAAATATTTTTTTCAAAGAAATATTCGCCATAGCGAACTTTAGGATCCATTCCTTTGATAAGCTGTGAAATGTATAAAAAAGTAGTTGGACTTTTAATAATTTTTTCATCGTAAAGTCTATCAACAACTTCGCGAAGAGTCATACCACTGTCAATTATAAAACGCTTATCCTTGTGATGATAAGAATTTGGAGCGTTAAAATAAATGATAATAAAAATTATGATCGCAAGATATGAAAATACTGCGATTGATATGGTTGCACAGGCTTTAAAAAATTTTTCTTTCATTATTAAAATCGTTTTAGAACTAAACAGGCATTGGTTCCACCAAAGCCAAATGAATTTGACATTACATAATCAATTTTTCGTGATTTTGCAGTTTTAGCAACTAAATCAATATCACAACCTTCCGATGGATTGTCAAGATTTATGGTTGGTGGAGCGATATTGTCTCGAATTGCTAAAATAGAAAATATTGCTTCAACTGCTCCAGCTGCTCCAAGTAAATGTCCCGTAGCTGATTTGGTTGAAGACATCATGAGTTTATATGCATGATCATTAAAAACTTTTTTTATAGAATTAACTTCAATTTCATCGCCAAGAGGAGTTGATGTTCCATGAGCATTAATGTAATCAATTTTGTCAGGATTTATTTGGGAATGTTTCAATGCTAAGTTCATTGCGTAAGTCGATCCTCTTCCTGAAGTTTCAGGTGCGGTAATGTGATATGCATCTCCAGATAATCCATATCCAACAACTTCAGCATAAATTTTTGCTCCTCTTTTTTTAGCATGTTCTAATTCTTCTAGAACTACAACTCCTGATCCTTCTCCCATCACAAAACCATCTCGATCCTTATCCCATGGACGAGATGCGATAGTTGGATTATCGTTGAAATTGGTTGATAATGCACGAAGTGCTGCGAATCCTCCAACTCCAGATTTGCAAATTGCTGATTCAGCTCCTCCTGCGATCATAACATCGACATCTCCATATTCAATCATTCGAGCAGAATCTCCAATAGCATGAGTTCCTGAAGCGCAAGCAGTTACGATTGCATGATTTGGTCCCATAAATCCATATTTGATGGAAATTTGTCCCGATGCAAGATTGATTAAACTTTGAGGAATAAAAAATGGACTGATTTTTCTAATGCCTTTTTCTTCCATGTGAATTACGGTTTTTTCGATAGCTGGAAGTCCACCGATCCCAGATGCCATCATAATTCCCGTACGATATTTTTGTTCATCACTATCAGCGATCCAACCCGAATCGATAATTGCTTGATCTGCAGCACAAATTGCAAAATGAATAAAGCGATCCATTTTTCTTTGTTCTTTAATATCGATATATTTATCGATGTTAAGAAAATGTTCACCATCTCCATGCTTTATTTCTCCAGCAATTTTGCATGGCGAATCGCTAGTATCAAAAATTGAAATTAATCCAATTCCAGATTCGCCATTTATTAATCTTTTCCACGTTCCTTCTGCTGAAGGAGATAACGGTGTTACTGCACCAATGCCAGTAATCACTACTCTTCTTTTATCGGTCATTTGTTAAAAATTGAATTTACAAAACAATGTTTCTTAAATAAGAATTTCCTATAAAAATCTCATAAAAATTTTATAAAAAAACTAAAATCTTTTGCATTTTTTCCTAAAATTATTAAAAGAATTATTTAAAAAATAATTAGTAAAATTAGGAAAAAAAGTAAATTTTAGTTTTTTTAAGAATATGTTTTAAAACAAAAAAAATATTTTAAAAGAAATAATTAATGGTTATTTTTTTAAAATTAAATAAAATTTTTTAAAAGTATTAATTTGAAATTTTAAGATTAATGATCATGGCAATTAATCGAATCAAATTTTGGATAATTCGCATTTTACTTTTACCAATTTTTTTGTGATAATCGTAATGTATCGCAATTTCGCCAATTTGATTTGTTAATTTTGAAATTTTAATTAAAATCTCGCAGGTGTAGGTAAATTCTGGTTCGCAAATAAAATTATCTTGATATTTTTCATAAAGTTTTTTTATTATCTTATGGCTATAAATCCGATATCCACTAGTGTAATCTAAGACATCTTGTTGATTGATATTTTTAATGTTAAATAAATTTTTTAGGATTAAAGAAGTCGATTTGCTAATTAATTGGCGATAAATTGGAAATGATGAAATGTAACTTTTTTCAAAAAATCTTGAGGCAATTAATAGCTCTAATTTATTTTCTTCAAAATATTCAACCATTGAAGAAATTTGTTTGGGATTATGAGTATTATCAGCATCAAGCGAGATAATTAAATCTCCTTCCAAACTATTTTCTAAAAGATATTTGAAAATTTTTTTATAGGCAATTCCAAGTCCTCTTTCATTGCTTTCTGGTAAAATTGTGATTTTATATTTTTGTGAAAAAATCGCTATAATCGTTTTGGAATTATCACTGGTTCCATCAAGGCAAAAAATAATTTCAAATTCTCGTTGCAATAATTCTAATTGTTGAGTTAAATCAGTTAATAATTTTTGAAGATTTTGCTCTTCATTATATGCGCAAATAATAATTTTAATCAATTTAAAAAAAATTAAATTTAAAGGAAATTAGATTTTTACGAATGAAAAAAAATTTTACAATCAAAAATTTTGATGCCATAATTATTGGAGCAGGAGGAGCAGGTTTGATGACTGCAATTTCAGCCTATGATAGTGGATTGCGTAATATTGCAATAATAACCAAAGTTTTACCAACCTACAGTCATACAGTTTCTGCAAAAGGAGGAATTAATGCTTCGCTTGGAAATTCAATTAAGGATGATTGGAAATTTCATGCATATGATACTTTGAAGGGAAGTGATTATCTGGCTGATGTTGATGCGGTGGAAATTCTTTGTAGCAAAGCAAATCAAGCAATTATCGATCTTGAAAAATATGGGGTAATTTTTTCTCGAGATCAAAAAGGCGATATCGCTCAAAGAGCATATGGTGGACAAACTCTTGATTATGGAGGATCATCATTAGCTCATCGAGCATGCTATTCCAAGGATAAAACCGGTCATACCATTATTCACTCCCTAGAACAGCAAGCTCTTAAAAGAAATATTAAATTCTTCAATGAATTTTTTGTAGTTGATTTATTTATTGAAGATCAGCAATGCTTAGGTTGTCTTACCATTGATATTGCCAATGGTGAATTGGTTGTATTTTCAACTCAGCAAATCGTTTTAGCAATGGGAGGATATAGTCAAATATATCGCAATACTACCTCATCTTCAATTTGCACGGGAGATGGTTCGGCATTGGTTTTTAAAGAAGGTCTAGAATTGCAAGATATGGAGTTTATTCAATTTCATCCTACGGGAATATATGGAAATGGATTTTTAATTACTGAAGCAGTTCGCTCCGAAGGAGGATATTTGGTGAATTATCAAGGCGAAAGATTTATGAAAAAATATGCGCCAAATATGATGGAACTTGCATCTCGTGATGTTATCTCTCAAGCTATTGCTAGTGAAATTATTTTAAATAAAAATTCTCAAGATAAAATTCAACAAATTCAAGATTATGTTTATCTTGATATTCGTCATTTAGATAAAAACACTTTAGAAAATAAACTACCAAATGTCATTGAAATGGTGAAGAAATTTTGCCAAAAAGATGTTTTTAAAGATTTAATTCCTATTGCTCCATCAGCTCATTACAATATGGGAGGAATAGCTTGCAATATTAATTGTGAAATAATTCTAGGACTTATGGGAGTAGGTGAGGTAGTATGTTTATCGGTTCATGGAGCAAATCGCTTGGGATGTAATTCATTACTTGATTTAATTGTTTTTGGAAAAATATGTGGAGAAAAAATTTCAGAAAAAATTCTTCAAAATAATGACCAAAAAAATATTATCTCATCAAAAATAATCGAGAATAAAATTTTAAAATTTGCGGAAAATAAAATTAATAAATTAGCAAAAATCTTTCAAGAAAAAACCCAATTAAGCAATGAAGATCAAGGGTTAAAAGAAAATAATCCTCATGAAAATTTTATCAATAATTTAAATTTATTAAATTGCGATATCAATTTTCTTAAACAATCATTGCTTGATATTAACGAAAAATGTTTGGCAGTATTTCGTAATCAAGAATTGCTTGAGGAAGGACTTTATAAAACCAAAGAAATCTATCGTAAATTAAAAACTATAACTATCAAAAATTCTCAATTAATTTTTAATGAAGAATTGATTTCTTATTTAGAATTAGAAAATTTAATTCTTAATTCCTTAGCAGTTTATTTTAGTGCAATAAACCGAAGAGAGAGTAGGGGAGCTCATTATCGTAGTGATTTCAAAAATCGAGATGATATAAATTTTTTAGCTCATAGCATCGTAAAATTAATTGACCTTGAACAAATAAAGATGGAATATTGTTTAAAGCCAGTTAATAATAAATCAGCAATTGCTGAATTAAATCTCATTCCTCAACAGCGAAAATATTAAAAAATGCGATATAGTGCAAATCTTAACATCATTATTAAAGCTTTAGAAAAGGCATCAAATCACGTTGCTCGTGATTTTGTAGAATTAGAGAATTTGCA
Source organism: Rickettsia typhi (assembly GCA_945878005.1). Classification (GTDB taxonomy): domain Bacteria; phylum Pseudomonadota; class Alphaproteobacteria; order Rickettsiales; family UBA1997; genus CAILUF01. Next base: position 8,580 of record CAMCSJ010000008.1, read on the forward strand.
AGCTAATCCTGTTTCGGCTAATAAATTTGCAAGTTTAACTTACAATAGAATTAAGCAAATTTTAATCGATGAATTCACTAAATATCGAGCAGATTATGATATTGTTTTTAGTGATTCACAACAAATTTTGAGAAAAGAAAATAATGAATATTGCCTTAGAATAATAGCATTAGATGGGATTGATAATTTTTCTAGAGCTCATCCAGATTTTACAATAGCAGTTGCACTTACTCACAATTCGGGTGACAAAAATTATCAAACAATTGCGATGGCAATTATTAAAATTATTCAAGGTGAATTATTTTATTGCGAAAAAGGATTTGGAGCATATCTTAATAATCGAAGATTAAGAGTTTCTAAGCGAAATCCTTCGCAACAACTTATTGCCAGTGATATAATAATCAGTGATAAAATGATCAGCGATTTACTAATCTCACAAGATCACATGAAAAATATTCCTTATAACTACGGATGTTCTACATTGGCGATTGCTTATTTTGCTTGTGCTCGATTAGAAAAAGTTATTTTAAATAAAAATAATTCGCCATTTTTAAAATCATTTTTATTGATTGCTAAGGAATCAGGTGGAAAGGTTGAAGAAAAGGATAATTTATTAATATTAACAAATTTATAAAATAAATCTCTTGATTTATGTTATAAACAATTAACAAATATTATAAATAAATATAATATTTAACAACAACATTTAGTAATATAATTTTTTAAAACATGCAATTTATCGATGAAGTTAAAATTCAATTACAATCAGGAGATGGTGGAAATGGAGCATCAAGTTTTCGTAGAGAAAAATTTATTCCTCTAGGAGGACCAGATGGAGGAGATGGAGGAAAGGGTGGAAATGTTATTTTAAAATGCACTAAAAACCTTAATACTTTAATTGACTTTCGTTACAAACAACATTTCCGTGCAAAGAGCGGAGAGAATGGTCGAGGAAAGAATCAATCTGGAATGTCTGGTGAAGATCTTATTTTAAAAGTTCCAATCTATACTCAAATTTTTAATGATGAAAATAATGAATTATTGTATGATTTTACAATCGATGGTGAAGAATTTATTATTGCAAATGGAGGTCGAGGTGGACTTGGTAATAGCAATTTTAAAAGTTCAATAAATCGTGCTCCAACCTTTGCTCAAAAAGGTGAAGATGGTGTAAAATTAGCAATTCAGTTGCAATTAAAATTACTTTCCGATGCAGGACTTCTTGGTTTACCAAATGCAGGAAAATCAACTTTTTTAGCAAGAACAACTAGAGCAAAACCAAAAATTGCAGATTATCCTTTTACGACATTAAAACCTCAGCTAGGTGTTGTTTACATCGATAAACATGAATTTGTGTTAGCCGATATTCCAGGACTTATTGAAGATGCAAGTAAAGGAAAAGGATTGGGAGATAGATTTTTAAAACATGTTGAGAGATGTGGAGTATTATTACATTTGATCGATTGTTCTCTTCCAGATGTTGTAGAGAGTTATCAAACTATTCGCAATGAATTGATAAGTTATAATCCAGATTTAGCAGATAAACAAGAAGTAATCGCGTTAAATAAAATCGATTTATTAAATCCTAAAATTGTTCAAAAGAAAAAACTGGATCTTGAAAAATTTATTGCTAAAAATTCTTCAAAAAACTTAAATGTTTATAAAATATCAACTGCTACGGGAGCAGGAATTGACGAAGTTTTACGCTATCTTTATCAAATAATTAGCAATCACAATGAAAGAAAATAATGAAAGAAAAAAATGGCAAAAAATTAAATAATGAAAATAATGATTTAGTCAGTAAAACTGCTCTTATTACGGGAGGATCAATTAGAATCGGTAAAGAAATTGCAATCACCCTTGCCAAATTAAATTTTAATCTAGTCATTAATTTCAACAACTCAGAATCCCAAGCCAAAGAATTAGCAAAATTTATTGAAGAAAAATATTGCGTTAAAGTTTCAATTTTTCAAGCAGATTTATTCAAACAAAATGAAGTTAAAAAATTAAGCGATTTTATGATTAGCAATTTTTCAGATTGGAATTTGTTAATTAACAATGCTTCAATTTTTAAACCTTCAAATTTTTTAAGCGATAATGCTGAAATTCAATTTAATGAAAATCTTTCAATTCATCTTTCATCTCCAATATTTTTAATGCAAGAATTTGCAAAAGCTGTTAAAAAAAATCACAATGAAAATGCTCAAATAATTAATATTTTGGATAAAAATATTGCAAGATATGAAACCAAAAATTTTTATTATTTATTAACAAAAAAATTCCTTGCTTCTGCAACTAAAATGATAGCACTTCAGCTTGCTCCACAAGTTAGGGTAAATGGAATTTCTCCAGGAATTATATTGCCAAATGATCAAGAAAAAGATTATCATCAAATTATTCCCATGAAGAAAATCGGTGAACCAAAAAATATTACTCAAACTATAGAATTTTTATTAAATAATAATTTTATTACAGGACAAATTATTGCTATTGACGGAGGAGCATCACTCAACCATGCAGGATAAAAATTTACAACCAATTGCAATTTTCGCAGGACGTGGACAATTACCGATGATTTTGATCGAAGATTGTAAGAAAAAAAATCGTGATTTTATTATATTTTTGCTTAAAAATGAAATATATGATTTCGACTATTCTAGCTTTAATCCTGAGATAATTGCCTATGGAGAAGTTGAGAGATTTTTGAAGATATTGCGAGATAATAAAATCAGCAATATTGTTTTTATCGGAGGAGTAACTAAACCAAATTTTTCATCCTTAAAGGTTGATAAAAAAGGAGCATTACTTTTAGCGAAAATTATTGCCAATAAAATTCTAGGAGATGATGCGGTATTAAAAACCGTTATTAAATTTTTTGAAAAAGAAGGTTTAAAAATTTTGAGGATAGATGAGTTGATCGATTGCGTATTTTCATCAAAAGGAGTGATCAGCAAAATTAGACCAAATCAAGAAAATGATTTTGATATTGAGTTAGGTGTTAAGGCAATAAAATATTTTTCTAAATTTGACGTAGGACAAGCATTAATAGTTGCTCAAAAGCAAATTATTGCAATTGAAGCATTGGAAGGAACCGATCAAATGATTTCTCGTTTTAAAAATCTAGGTGGAGATTTTAAAAAAAATGCGGTATTGGTTAAATTAAAAAAACCCAATCAAAGCAAGAAAGCAGATCTTCCAACCATTGGAGTTGATACGGTCTTAAAATGTTTAGATGTTGGAATAAAAGGAATCGTGATTCAAGCGAATGCTACCTTGGTATTGAATAAAGAAGAGCTAATTAAAATTATTGATGATAATCAGTTATTCTTAAAAATTATTTAATAAAAATAAATTAACTAGAATTAAACTTAATTTCACTAATGCAGTTAAAAATTGTTAAATCAGATATAATCGAGTTAATTAGCGCAGAAGCTAAAATTATTTTCGCAATTTTTGGAGCTAATATTCGCTTGGTTGGAGGAGGAGTTAGAAATTTATTAATTAAAAAAGAGGTAAGTGATTTTGATTTTGCAACGATATTGACTCCTTTTGAAATTATCAAAATTCTTAAAAAAAATAATATAATAGCGATTGATAAAGCAATAAAATATGGAACAGTTATTGCAGTTATTAATAATAAAAATATTGAAATTACCACTTTACGAATTGATAAAAATCACCAAGGAAGAGCTTGTAATGTAGATTTTGTTGATAATTATGAAGTTGATGCATCGCGAAGAGATTTTACAATTAATGCACTTTATCTTGATGAACAAGGTTTAATCTATGATTATTTTAATGGAATTGATGATTTAAAAAAATCACAAGTAAAATTTATTGGTGATGCAAATGCTAGAATTAAAGAAGATTATTTAAGAATCTTAAGATTTTTTCGCTTTACAATAAATTATTCACAAACCATTGATAATATTGGATTAGATGCTTGCATAATAAATAAAAAATCTCTAAATATTTTAGCAAAAGAACGAATTAGAAAAGAATTTTATTTATTATTAGAAAGTAAAAATTTAGTGCAATTGATTAGTATTTTAAAAATTTTAAATGAATCGCAAATTGCAATTGAATTATTTCAAAAAAACTTTGATTATCTATCGCTTGAGAGTTTTTTTACGTTATTAAAAAATTCACAAATTATTGAAAATTTAAATTTTAAATTAGCATTAATTTTAATCCCTAATATTCGTTTAAATCAAGAATATCAATTAGATTTTATTGAAAATATTTGCGCATCAAATTATGAAAAAAAATATTTTAGCGATTTAATTAAAATTGCTAAAATTATCAGTGAAGATCAAATTTTTGATTTACTTAGCGAAAAAAATTATCAGGATTTAAATATTTTGTTTGTCAAGATTAAGGAGTTATTGCTTAGTTTTGAGCCAAGTATTTTAGCTGATGGATTTTTATTTCTAACTTTAAAAAATAATCTTGAATTTAATAAATTTTTAGCGATTAAAAAATTTTTAAATGATTTTATTTTGCCGAAATTTCCATTGAATGGCAATGATTTAATAGCCATAAATATTACGGGAGAGAAAATCGGAATAGCCCTTAATATTGCCAAAAAATATTGGTTGGAAAATAATTTTGAATGTGAAAAATCTCAATTGCTAAATTATTTAAATAATTTTAAATTTAATAAATAATTCTTAAAATTAAAATTAAATTTTTTAATGGGATTAATTAATAATAAACTATAATTATGATTATCGGTTAATGTCTACTATCAATCAAGAAAAAATTTATAATGATATCATCGAGTATTATAGCTTTGCCCAAAGGCTTTTAAATGTCATAGAAAATGATTCTAATGAATTTCTAGATCAGCATTTTGATATCATTAATGATGTTATTATAAAACTCGAAAATTCAGTAGAGAATCTCTCAATTAACTATATTGAAATTATTAAGAATGGAAATTCTAGTGAACTTATTCAAAAAATCCGTGAATCATTAAATGAAATTTCTGGAAGAATAGAGGAATGTCGTAATAAAATTCTCATTTTATACAATAACAATTAACACCATTTATAATTTTAAAACATGTCTGATTTCAATAATATCGCAATAAGGTTACAAAAGGATTTAGCGCAAGTTGATGATTTGATACTTAATTTTTCGAAAGGTAAATCTCCGCTTATTCAAGAAATTTCTCATCACTTAATTCGCTCAGGTGGAAAAAGAATTCGTCCAATTTTAGTTATTTTATCTGCAAAATTATGTGGATTAGAAAATGATCATCGAGTTTATAATCTTGCATCAGCAGTTGAGTTAATTCATAGCGCAACTTTGTTGCATGATGATGTCGTTGATAATAGTGAAATTAGGCGAGGGAAAAAAACAGCTAGTGCAATTTGGGATAATAAATTCAGCATCTTGGTAGGGGATTTTTTATTTGCTACATCCTTTGCTCAAATGGTTAAAAGCGATAATTTACAGGTTTTAGAATTGCTTGCCAAGGTTTCGGCAATTATTGCAGATGGTGAAGTAATGCAACTTGAAAATTCTCATGATTTATCAATTTCACTAAAAAAATATCAAGAAATTATTTTTTCAAAAACTGCAATTTTATTTTCTGCTTCTTGTGAAGTTTCGGGTTTAATATCTAAGGTTTCTAGTTTAGAACTGCAAGCCTTAAGAGATTTTGGTAAAAATCTTGGAATGATCTTTCAAATTGTTGATGATATTCTTGATTATAACGCTAATCAAAAGAATTTCGGTAAGGATATTGGTGATGATTTTTTTGAAGGAAAAGTAACATTGCCAATAATTTTTTTATATCAAAGTGCAAATAACATCGATAAAGAATTTATTAAGAAAAAATTTATCGATAATATTCAAAATAATAATCGAAATATCCAAGAATTTAACGAAATTCTTAAATTGATAAATCAATACCAATCATTAGATTTTTGTAAAAATCTTGCAAATGAATTTGGTATCCAAGCTAAGAAGGATTTAGATATTTTTCGTAATAATCCATTTTATCAAGAGTTAATATCAATTATTGACTTTTCATTAAATAGATTATTTTAACATAAAACATAATTAACTACAATAGGAAATAGTGATAAATAAATTAAATAACTCCATATTTAATAATTTTAAAAAATTGATTTATTGGATTTTCTTTTTGATTCTTATAAATTTTATTTTTTTACATTCCTCAAATGCTCAAATTGTTGATAGTAAATTTTACGATTGGGTGGTTTATGAATTTCAAGAAAGTGAATTTTCTTATAAAAAATGCTACATAGTTTCTCATCCAATCCAAAGTGATAGCGATGATAATTCAAGAAAAAAACCATATTTAATGATTACGCGATATCAAAAAAATCGAGCGGAAGAAGTAAGTGTTTTTGGTGGTTATGAATTTAAAATGAGCAGTGAAATTTTTATGATAATTGACGCATTTCAATTTCATCTTAAGGCGAAGGAAGATACAGCTTGGGCTAGATCTAGATATGAGGATATCTCCATTATCGAAACTCTTTTAAACGGAAAGTCTGTTAAAATCCGCAGTGATTCAGCACTTGGAACTTACGGGATTGATGAATATTCGCTCAAAGGAATTGCTATGGCATATTCTCGCATGAAAGAAATTTGTCGATAAAAATAAATCCTGCTTGCAAAATTTTTAATTTAGTTGAAAATTTCGCTTGGTGAGGGTGGGCGATTTTATTTATTTAACGGATCAGATTTGAAAGAAAGCAGTCCAGAGTTTATGAAATCGGGTCACTCTCACTTATTTGATAAATTGATTTTTCATTTAAACTTGTTCTTGAATTTGCTTATCTATGAATTCATATCTGGTTCTCGCTCGCAAATATCGTCCACAAAATTTTTCGCAATTAGTAGGACAAGATGTTTTAGTTAAAACTCTAACTAATTCAATTCAAAATAATCGCTTGCATCATGGTTATATTCTTACTGGAATTCGCGGAGTTGGAAAAACTACTACTGCTCGTATTATTGCCAAGACCATTAATTGTCTCGATGAAAATGCCATTAAAAATGCCATGGCATGTGGAGTTTGTGAAAATTGCCGATTAATAAATTTATCTCATCATCAAGATGTCATTGAAATCGATGGAGCAAGTAATCGAGGAATTGATGATATCCGTGAAATCATTAACTCTCTTGCATATGCTCCTGTTTTAGCAAAATATAAAATTTATATTATTGATGAATTTCACATGCTTACTAAAGATGCATTTAATGCATTACTTAAGACATTAGAAGAACCTCCAGCTAATGTTAAATTTATTCTTGCTACGACCAATATCCGCAGTGTTCCTTTAACTATTTTATCACGATGCATTAGATTTGATCTTCGAAGACTTGATGATGTAGAAATTGTTCAAAATATAAAAAATATTTTAGCAATGGAAAATTTAGAAGCTGATGAAGAAGCATTAGCGATAATTGCTAGAGCATCAGATGGATCGGTTCGTGATTCATTATCGCTTATGGATCATGCATTGGCGATTAATAATTATCAAAAACATCTTTCTTTAAAGCTTGTTGAAATTATGTTTGGACTAAATGATTATGATAAAATTATTGATTTATTAAAAGAAATTTTCTTGGGAAATATTGCAAATGTTTTTAAAATTTTTAATGAAATTTATAGTCAAACTTCTGATCTAGATCGTGTTTTACATGATTTGCTCGAATTCCTTCATAAAATAATTGCTACTAAAACTTTAAAAGATTATCAAATCACTGCAACTTCAGCCTATCAAAATTCAGTAATCAAAGATATTGCAGAAAAAATATCCTTATCAGCATTAATAAAAATTTGGCAAGTTTTATCAAAAACAAAAATTGAAATTGATAAAACATCTAATCAAAAAAACACTTTTGAAATAATGTTAATTAAGTTATGCCATTTAGTTGCGATACCAGATTTATCTAAGATTTTAAGTGATTTAAAAAATAATAATTTATCTACAAATTCACCTCATTTATCGAATGAATTAAATCATTTGCCAAAAGATAATTTAGCCAAAGATCAATCAAATCAAAATCAAGTAAAGTTAAATGAAACTAATTTTGCTGTTGATTCAAAAAGTAAAGATGAAGAAAATCTTGAAATTCTTGGTGAGATATTGCGAAGTTTTCCTCAAGCTAAAATAATTAATTAAAAATAAATAGTTCAATAAAATTTTATTTCAAAAAATAATTTATTTAAATTAATCAATAAAATTTCATTTAAAAAATATTTTTAGAATTTAATTTAAAGATGAGATTTGGAATAAAATACTCCACCACAAGCATGGGGATATTTCTTTAATCCCGAAGTTTTAGCAAAGGTAATTGGCAAATTATTTAAGCTTCTAATTGCTAGAAATGCAAAAGCTTGAGATTCAATAAAATCTCCATCAAGCAATAAACTATCAACATCATTTACGGTAATTCTCTCAAGAATTTGAGAAAGTGATTTCATTAATCCTAAATTTTTTCTTCCACCTCCGCAAACATAAATAATTTCAGGTTTAATTGGCAATTTTTCAATAGCAATTTTTAAAGCATTAGCAAGGATAAAGCTATAAGTAGCAAGTGCATCAGCGATTTCTAAATTTTTTACTTCGCTTAATATTTTATGAAAATCCTGACGATCAAATGCCCTTGGAAATGGTTGGTGAAAAATTGAATTTTGTAAAATTTTATTAGATAAATCAATATCAGCAATTCCCTTGATAGTAAGCTCTCCATTGGAATCAAATTTTAAATTTAATCTCTGTGAAATTAAATCATCTAACAAAGCATTTCCAAAACAAACATCAAAACCCGATAGCGAATTTTCATCATTTTTATTAAATATCGAAATGTTAGAAACTCCACCAATATTGAGTAAAGCAATATTATCAAAATTAGTTTTAGCTAAATGTTTAAGAAGATGAAAATGATAAATTGGAACTAATGGTGCACCATTTCCTCCTAATGCAACATCTCTGGATCTTAAATCTGCAATAACATCAATTTGAGTTTGTGAAGCTAAAATATGAGCATTACCGATTTGCCAAGTGATCGATTTTTGAGGATTATGATAAATTGTTTGACCGTGGAAGCCAATAATATCAATATCCGCAGAGCTTAAATTATTTTGTTTTAAAAAGTCATTAACGATGTTTACATGATGATATGTTAATTCATTTTCAATATTTTTAATTTCAAATAAACCTTGTTGATTATTAATAGTTTTAAATAATTCTTCCTTAAAACTATCTTGATATGGTTGATAATAATTTTTTAATAATTTGAGATTATTTATTCCGTCAGATTCAATTAAGGATAAATCGATTCCATCCATTGAAGTTCCAGACATTAGTCCAATTGCTCTATATTTTTTCATAACATAATTGATTTAAAATATTTATCATAAAAATTTTTCTATCCAAATTTCCATGAGCGATAAAATTTAATTTATCAGTTATTGCATCAAAAATTTCACTTGCTTGAGGATAAGAAAATCTAAGTGATAATAGGTTAAAGACTTCTAATTCTTCGAAGAAAAAATCTTGATTGAGTTTTTGATAATTTTTGATAAATCGACATAAAAAATTACTGATAATTTTTTCAATTACCATAAAAGGAAATGTTTTATCGACAATCTTTTTTAAAAATTCATCATTGATTTTTTGCGTTAAAATTGATTGTAAAAAAAATTGATAATATTTAATCAAATTTTCACCATTATCAATCGCATTTGCTGGAGAATTATTGGTGATAGATTTTAAAAATCGCAATTCATCTAAGCTAAAATTGTGATTATTTTGTAAAATAATCTCATTAAATTGTGATTCTAATAAATCTGGTATTTTAATTAAGTTACAACGCGAACGAAGTGTTGGAATAACTCTTGATAAATTATGAGCAATTAAAAAAAAGTAATTATTTTTATGAGGTTCTTCAAGATTTTTTAAGAGTGAATTACTAGCTTCATTAGTCAATTGACAAGCTGAGTCAATGATTATAAATCTCTCACTTCCGTAAGCTGAAGTATTATTTAAAAATTCTGATATTTCACGAATCTGATTTATACCAATTTCTTTTTTTTCATCAAGAAAGGTGATAATTTTTAAATCGGGATGAAAATCTCCATTCGAACTGAAATTAGAACTTGATCTTAAATTTTCTAAACAAAATTCTCTTATAAAACTAGATTTGCCAATGCCTTTCTTGCCAAATATTAAATTAGCGTGATGAAGTTTATTATGCTTTAGTGAATTGAGAAGTTGAGTATTAATTTCTTCATAACCAATAATTTTCATTATTTTATAATAATTTTGTTAGTAATTATAAAAAATATTATAATTTATATTTTTCTACAACAAATTAAAGCACAAGAAATAAAAATCTAGTATTATGATTATTAAAAAATTATTTGAAATTAATTGACTAGATTAAAAATTATTAGATATGAATTTACTAGATATCAAAGGATGAAAGAGGTTTTACTGGATAATAATTTCTTTCAGGTTTTATTTCTGCGATATTTTTTTTCTTTCTTCTTCTACGACGATCTCTTTTGACTTTTCTAATTTTACTAGAATCAATTAATAAACGATTTTTGATATATTTATCAACTACATCTTCAAAATCATCTAAACAATTATTAAAAAAATGATCGCCATTAGTAATTGAAACATATTGAACTTCTGCACTATCTCTTGCAGAAAGACGTTCTGCTAATTTTGCAGAATCAGCTTCTTTGGTTACTTCATCCTTATCTCCTTGAACTACTAATCCGCAAGATGAACATGGTACAATGAAATTAAAATCATATTTGGTTGCTGGAGGAGCAACAAGAATATAATTTTCTAATTCAGGTCTTCTCATGACAGTTTGAAGAGCAATCCATGCCCCAAAGGAAAATCCTGCGATCCAAAAATCAGTTGCTTCCATATTTTGGTCATGAAGCCAATTCATTACTGCTGTTGCATCAAGCAATTCTCCAACACCATTATCAAATTTACCTTGCGATCTTCCAACTCCGCGAAAATTAATTCGTAAAGTTGAAAATCCATTATTGATAAAAGTTTTATAAAGATTATAGGTGATTTTATTATTCATCGTTCCACCATAAAGCGGATGAGGATGAAGCACTAAAGCTACGGGAGCTTTCGGATTAGAATTTTGATGATAACGTCCTTCAATACGACCTTCTGGTCCATTGATAATAACTTCAGGCATTTATTGATAATAGTTAAAGTTTAATAAACATTAATAAGTTTAATGTTTAATTAGCTTGATCCCAGTTAATTGGTTTAGAATTTTCATCAACTGCTAATTGAGTTGTTCCTGCATATTTTGCTGACATGTATTTGCCATGTCCAGCGTGAACTCCGTAGTAGAAAGCAGGTTCGACATCTTTACCTTTATATTTCTTTTTTTCAACATTTTTTACCCGGTTTTTCGGGTTATTCTTAGTTCCCATAAATTTAAATATTAAAATTGAAAGTTTAAGTTATGTTTATATTTTATTAAGAAAAATAAGACTAATATTTTAGACTAATCGTAAAAAATATAATTTAATTTTTAACAAAAATTATTAAAATTTTATCAATCTTTGCTTGAAAAAAAATATAGTCAATTTAATTTTAACTTAAAAATAGCTAGTATTTTTTGATATTTAATAAAATAATATCAACTAAAATAAAAATAAAATTCATAAAAATTTTAGATTTTTTTAGATCTTATTTAGATATTTTACTTTATTATCTTTCAAAAATCAAGTTTTAATTTAAGTTTTAATTTAAGGAAATTATGGTCAAGTTCAATCGTTTAAAAGATCAAGTTGTTTCTAATAAAGCAGTGATTGTAAGAGTTGATCTAAACGTTCCAATTATTGCTTCTAAGATTGTTGATGATACTAGAATTAAATCAATAATTCCTACCTTAAAATACCTCGCTAAAAATAATGCCAAAGTAATCGTTATCTCTCATTTTGGAAGACCTGAGGGAAAATTTGTTGAAGCAATGTCTTTAGGTCAAATTGTTGAACATTTGCAATTTTTACTTGGAGATATTAAGTTAAACTTCGTTAGAGATTCAATTGGTTTGGAGGTCAAAAATGCGGTTGAAAAAACTAATTATGGAGAAATAATTCTTCTTGAAAATTTAAGATTTCATAAAGCTGAAACTCAAAATGATCCAGAATTTTCTAGGCAATTAGCATCATTGGCAAATCTTTATGTTAATGATGCATTTTCTTGTTCGCATCGAAGTCATTCATCAATTACGGGAATTACCGAAATATTAAAATCCTGCGCTGGTTTTTTGATGGAAGTTGAATTGGATAATCTTTCAAATTTAATTCTAAATGCTAAAAAACCAATGATGGCAGTGGTTGGTGGAGCAAAAGTATCTACCAAAATTGATTTATTAAAATCATTGGTTTTAAAAGCTAATACCATCGTGGTAGGTGGAGGAATGGCAAATAGTTTTCTTTATGCACAAGGTTTTGAGGTTGGAAAATCATTATGTGAAAAGGATTTACGAGATACTGCATTAGAAATTTTAGCTCTTGCAAAAGTAAATAATTGTAAAATTATTTTACCAAAAGATGTTGTTGTTGCAAAAAATTTTAAAGCAAATGATCCTTTTAAAAACCTTGATATTAAAGATGTTAAGCCTGATGATTTAATCCTTGATTTAGGCAAGGAATCAAGTAAATATTTAACACAAATATTGCAAGAGCATAAAACTGTTTTATGGAATGGACCACTTGGAGCATTTGAATTAGAACCTTTTAACCTTGGAACCATAACATTTGCTAATGATATTGCTAATTTAACCAAGCAAGGAAAATTGCTTTCAATTGCAGGAGGAGGAGATGTGGTAAGTGCAATAAATTCATGCAATTTATTTGATCAATTTACCTATATTTCAACTGCAGGAGGAGCTTTTCTAGAATGGCTAGAAGGTAAAAATTTACCTGGAATTTTATCGCTAGAAAAATCAGCAAAACATCAAATTAATTCTTTAAATCAAAATTAATAAATTTTAAAAATTTATTTTAAAAAATATGGTAAAAAAAATTAATACGGCAATTTTTATTTCAGGGAGAGGTAGTAATATGAAAGCCTTGATCGAAGCTTGTAGAGATGAAAAATTTCCTGCGAAAATTGTCTTAGTGATTGCAAATAAAGAAGATGCAACGGGTTTGATTTTTGCAAAACAAAATAATATTCCAACTCAAATAATTCCTCATAAGGATTTTAATTCACGCATGGAGTTTGAACAAAAAATTGATTTAGCTATTAATCAATATGATGTTGAAATCATCTGCTTAGCAGGATTTATGAGAGTTTTATCTGAGTGGTTTGTTAGTAAATGGCATAATAAAATTATCAATATTCATCCATCGCTTTTGCCAAATTTTAAAGGAGCAAATGCGGTTGAGGATGCTTTTAAATCAAAGGTTAAATTAACGGGATGCACTACGCATTTTGTTGATAATCAACTTGATTCTGGAAAAATTATTATGCAATCTGAAGTTGATATTTTGGTTGATGATAATTTGGAAAGTTTGTCAGCTAGAATTCTTACCCAAGAGCATAAAATCTATCCTCAAACCCTAAAACAGGTTTGTGAAGATTTATTAATTAAACATCAATCTTAACTAATATTGCTTTATTTAGTTAAAACTTATTTGTTTAAATTATGTTTAATAAAATCTGTTATTTTAATTTAAAGTTAATTAAGTTAGAATTTATTTACTAAAAATCTAATTACAAAATTATTAAAAAATTATTTATTTAAGTTATTATTTATGTCAAAAATATTACCATTAGTTATCGCTCCCGATCCAATTCTCAGTAAGGTTTCATTGCCAGTAACAGAATTTAATGTTGAATTAAAAAACCTATTAAATGATATGTTATTTACGATGTATAAATATGATGGAGTTGGATTGGCAGGTGTACAAGTTGGAGTTTTAAAAAGAATATTGGTAATGGATATTGACTATGAAGAAGATGAGGATCAGATCATGAATCATGGAAAATCACGTGGACATGTTCATGTTAAAAATACCAATCCAAGATTTTTTGTTAATCCCGAAATCATTGAATTTTCCAAAGAACAATCGGGTTTTAAAGAAGGATGTTTATCTTTTCCTGATGCAAGATCTGAAGTTGTTAGGCCAAAAAAAATCAAATTAAAATATTTTGATGAAAATGGACGAGAAAAGCTTGAAGATATGGAAGGTTTAATGTCAGTTTGTATTCAGCATGAAATTGATCATCTCAATGGCATAACTTTTGTTGATAGAATTTCAAAAATTAAAAAAGAGATGATAATGCGTAAAATGAATAAATTAAAAAATTAACCATGTTTCGTTACCGCTACAAAGCTCTTGATCAAAATGGCAAAACTGTTAACGGTAAAATGTCTGCAGAAAATCCTGCTGAATTATTGACAATGCTTCGTGCGAATTCATTAGAGTTAATTTCTTACAGCCAAGATAAAATTGGTTCGGGAATTTTTGGTCGAATTAAAACTACAGATTTAATTTCAATTTTTGTCCATTTAGAGCAGTTGGAAAAAGCTGGAGTATCTATCATTGATTCAATTGCTGATCTTAAAGAAAATGGCGATACTGCAAAGATTAGAAATTTGATGCATGAGATTCATGAAGCAATAAAAAATGGAAGTTTATTTTCAGAAAGTCTTGGTAAACATCCCGAAATTTTTAATAAAATTTATCTAGGATTAATTGCGATGGGAGAAAAAACTGGTAATCTTGCCAATGCTTTCTCAAGCATCATTGAAGATATTAAATGGAATAATGATATTAATCGAAAAACTGCCAAAGCAATTCGTGGACCAATGTTTGGAATATTGGTAATGTTTGTGGTTCTTGGTGTTATGACTTCAGTGGTAGTTCCAAAAGTAACAGCATTTTTAACTGCACAAGATATTAAATTACCACTTATCACAGTTGCATTAATTTCATTTTCTAATTTTATGAAAAATTATTGGTATTTGATGGTTGTTATTCCAATTTCAATATATATTTTTATAAAAATTCTGCAATTATCTGAAAATATTGCCATAAAAATTGATAATATAAAATTATTTATTCCAGTTTTTGGTCCGATAATTCGTAAAATTGATTCGGCAAAATTTTGTCAATTTTTTGCATTAACTTTTCGAAGTGGATTGGGAGTTTTGGAATGCTTAGATTCAGCTTGTGGTGTAATTAAAAATAAGGCAATTAAAAGAGCAATTATGTTGGTAAAAGAACAAGTTTCAGATGGTCAATCAATGACCAAATCTATTGGTGCAACGGGATATTTTCCAAGCTTAGTAGTTAGAATGTTTAAAGTAGGAGAGGAAAGTGGTAATATGGAAAGTGCTCTACAAAATATTAAGTTTTTTTATGATCGTGAAATTAATGACTCAATTGATAAAATTGTTGGAATGATTCAACCAACCATAACTTTAGTGATGGGTTTGATGATTGGCTGGATTACTATTGCTGTGTTTGGACCAATTTATGGAACATTTTCTAATATTAAATAACTTAAAAATTATAAAAAAATTTAACTTAAATTTTTTAAGAATAATTTATCCAATAAAAAATGCTTGATAACAAAATTTATTTAATTCTCGGAATCGGAACTGATATTGGCAAAACTTTTTTAGCTGAAAAATTGGCAGAAAAATATCAATCTGCTAAAATTATTAAACCAATTGCAACGGGTTTTTTAAAAGATGATAAAAATAGCGATACTGCTAGACTTCAAAGAGCAATGCAAAAAAATCACCTAAATTTTTCAGCAGAAGAAATTACTCCTTTTGCATACGAAAAAGCAAGCTCAGTTCATTTGGTTGCAGAAATTGAATATCAACAAATTGTTAATTTTTGTATTAAGGAAATTGATTTAGCGATTAAAAAAAATAATCACCTTTTTATCGAATCTGCAGGTGGAGTTATGAGTCCAATAAATTATCATAAAACCTTTTTAGATTTAGCAAAAGATCTTAATATCTCAGTATTGTTAGTAAGTTCTAATTATCTTGGAGCAATTAGTCACACCTTAACTTCCATTGAAGTGCTGAAGGCAAAAAAAATCAATATCGAAAAAATTTTTATTAATGAAGATCTCATTGCTAAGCAGAATTTTTTTAAAAATTATGATGACATTGATTTTGTTGATATGGCAAAAACAATTGAAGAATTTTCTAAAATTCCAGTTTTATCGATGAAAAATTTATAATTTAACTAACAAAATTTTTTAAAAAAATTCTTGATTGTAATTTAAAATAGTTTTTAAAATAACATAAAATATTTGGAAGTAATTTTTGATATAAAATTTAACAAAATTTTAGTTTAAAATTATCGTGAATAATTCAAAAAAAATTTCAATAAAATCCAAATAAATTTCCAAAAAATTTTACAAAATAATCTTTTAAATAATGAGCAATATTGACGAAATGAACAACTCTCATCTAACCCAAGGAGAAATAATTCCTTTGGAAAATATTTCTTTGCAAAAGGAAAAAGACTTTCAAGATTGGGCTCGTAAAGCGGAAGTTTTATGTGAAGCATTGCCATTTTTGCGAAAATTTGCAGGTGAAACCTTTGTAATAAAATTTGGTGGATCAGCAATGGGTGGAGAAATAAATTTAAAAAATTTTGCTAAAAATGTTGTTTTACTTAAACAAGTTGGAATAAACCCAATCATCGTTCACGGAGGTGGACCTCAAATTGGTAAAATGCTCGAAAAATTAAATATCAAAACTAGTTTCATTGATGGGCTTAGGGTTACCGATGCTGATACTGTTGACATAGTTGAAATGGTATTAGCAGGATCAATTAATAAAATGATCGTCAAGGAAATCAATATGGCAGATGGAAAAGCTGTTGGAATTTGCGGTAAGGATGCGTTTCTTATTCGAGCCAAAAGAGCTACCAAAACTAAAAAAGATCCCAATTCAAATATCGAGCAAATCTTAAATTTAGGATTTGTTGGAGAACCTTATGAAATCGAAACTGAGATTTTAGAATTATTTGAAAATTCTGATATTATTCCCGTTATCGCTCCAATTGGACTTGGAGTTAATGGCGAAACTTTTAATATCAACGCTGATACCGTTGCAGGAGCAATCGCTTGTGCATTAAAAGCTTCAAAATTAATCATGCTTTCTGATGTTGATGGAGTTATGCTTAAAAATGGTGAATTAGTAAGTCATCTTAATTGTGCTACTGCAAAGCAAATGATCACTGATGGTGTTATTTCGGGTGGAATGATTCCTAAGGTTGAAACTTGCATTAATGCAGTTGATAAAGGAGTAAGCTTTGCTCATATTTTAAATGGTGCAGTTGATAATATTTTGTTAATGGAACTTTTTACGAAAAGTGGAGCTGGAACAATGATTGTCTAGCGACAATTACGATTGATCATTAAATTAATTTTTAATAAATTATTCAATTAGAAACCTTAAATTTTTTATTTTAAAATAATTTATAAAATATTTAAGAAAATTATTTAAAAAATTAAAATAAAATTTTAAAATTTATTTATGAAGAAAATTATTATAGCAATTGATGGTCCATCGGCTTCTGGAAAAGGAACATTAGCTAAAAAACTTGCGCTACATTTTGATTTATCTTATCTCAATACGGGAGCAATTTATCGCTTAATTGCGTTAAGAATAATCGATGCAAAAATTGATCCTAATAATTTCCAACATCAATTAACACAGCTTACTAAAAATATTAGTGAAAAAGATTTAGAAAATGAAGAATTATTCAGCGAAAAGGTTGGAGGAGTTGCATCAATCATTGCTAAAAACAAAATTTTAAGAGATAGTATTTTTCAATTTCAACGAGATTTTGTTAATGAAGGAAAGATTAATAAACAAGGTTGTGTTCTAGATGGACGTGATACTACTACGGTTATTTGTCCTGATGCGGATTATAAATTTTTTGTAACAGCGGATGTTGAAATTAGAGCTCAAAGAAGATTTAATCAATTTCCAAATCAAGATTATCAAGAAATTCTTTCGCAATTAAAAAAACGTGATGAAAATGATTTTAATCGTTTAGAATCACCGTTGAAAATTGCTGATGGAGCTGAAATAATTGACAATGGCAATTTAACAATTGCTCAAAGTTTTGAAAAAATTCTCGAAAAAATTAAAATCTCTAATGTCTAATTTACAAAAAATATCTCGATGTTTGATATCGGTTTCTGATAAAACTAACATTGTTAAAATCGCTAAATATCTAGTCAAAAACGATGTTGAAATTATTTCAACAGGTGGAACTTTTAAACTTTTAAAGCAAGAAAATATTGCGGTAAAAGATATTTCACAATTAACAAATTTTCCAGAAATTATGGATGGAAGAATTAAAACTCTTCATCCTAAAGTTCATGCTGGATTACTTGGAGTTCTTAGCAATAAAGATCATCAAATTCAAGCTAAAGAACATGATATTTTATCAATTGATTTATTGATTGTGAATTTATATCCCTTTGTTGAAACTTTAAATAAAACCGATGATGAAGATGAGATTATTGAAAATATTGATATTGGTGGACCTGCAATGGTTCGCTCTGCATCGAAGAATTTCCTTTTTAAAACGGTAATTACTCAAATTGATGATTATGAAAATTTAATCAATGAGCTTGATAAAAATAACAATTCAACAACCCTTGAATTTAGAAGATTAATGGCAAGCAAAGCATTTAAAAATATTGCTGATTATGATTTAGCAATTTCTAAATGGTTTAATAAGGATCAATATGTTTTATCTGGTATTGTTAAACAACAATTGCGATATGGAGAAAATTCTCACCAAAATGCTTCGCTTTATGTTAATTCAAATTCGGGTATAGTTAATGCTGTTCAAATTCAAGGCAAAGAATTGAGTTATAACAATTTTAATGATGCAGATTCTGCTTACAACTTGGTTCTTGAATTTGATCAACCTGCTTGCGTAATTGTTAAACATGCTAATCCATGCGGAGTTAGTATTGCTGAAAATATTCATCAAGCCTATCAAAATGCATTTAATTCTGATTCAAAAAGTGCATTTGGAGGAATTGTCTCGCTTAATCGTGAAGTTGATGAAAATCTTGCTAATGAGTTAGTCAAAATTTTTTATGAAGTTATTATTGCACCAAAATTTTCTGCAAAAGCTTTAGAAATTATCGCTAGCAAAAAAAATCTTCGTATTATGATTCCTGATTTTCAAAAATATCATTATGATCATGTAAAATCTATATCGGGAGGATTTTTAGTTCAAGATGTTGATAATAAAATTTTTACTAAAAATGATTTAAAATTGGTTACAAAAAAATCAATTAGCGATGAAGAAATTAATCAGCTAATTTTTGCAATGACTGTTTGTAAACATTTGAAATCAAATGGAATTGTTGTTGCAAGTAATTTTCAAACCTTAGGTTTGGGAGTAGGGCAAACTAATCGAGTTGATGCCTGTGAAATAGCTTGTAGTAAAGCTAAACAATTTTTATTATCACAAAATAATTTACCAATTAATGATGATTTATCTTATGATAAATTAACCAAAAAGCAAAAAATATTTTTAGCATCCGATGCATTTTTCCCATTTGCTGATAATATTGAAATTGCTGGGAAATTTGGAGTTAATGCAATTATTGCAACATCTGGTTCAATTCGCGATGAGGAAGTTATTGCAAAAGCCAATCAACTTGATATCGCTTTATATTTCATAGCTTCAAGACATTTTAAACATTAAGCTTCTAGGAGAGTTTGTTGATGTATTTTATTGCCAATTTCTAAATTTTAATTTTAGCTAAGAAGCTGTAAAACTTAGTAAAACTTGCTTTGCAAACTAAAAAACAATCTAGTGATTTATTGGCAAGAATTGTTAAATAAGTTCTTATTCTTATTGCCTCCCACTACCCCTTCCTTGATTACTTTGAGATATTAAAGTTGTTATTGAATCCTCTAAACTTTTATTATTTGTTGCTAATATTTTATTTAATTTATTAACAAAATTATCTTTTATAAATTCTCTTTTTAAACTTTGTTTATGATCTTTAAGTAAAAATTCTAGTAATAATTCTGGATCTAATCTTTTTAAACGCATTCCAACTTCTCTATAATTTGAAGCTCTTCCCGTAATAATATTTTTCTCTTGTAAAATTTGTTGAAAATTTGCAGAAAATTCTATCGC
>CAMCSJ010000009.1 GCA_945878005.1 Rickettsia typhi
AGTAACAAAAACCTTTAACACAACTGCATTTTGCAACGAATGTAACAATCGAAGATTGCTAGCATCAATGGAGAATTATTACATCATTGGAGATTATGATAATTGTTATGATTTAGAAGAGTATAAAGGAAAAATATCAAATATAGTTAATAATCAAAATAACCAAAATGAAATAGAAAATCTTATAAACAACAAGAATCTAAAATATTTAAATGGTTTTAATGGAGTTTATGGAAATCTAGAGAATTTTATAATTTCATCCGAAAATAACTATGAATCAAAATATCCACTAAATTCATCATTAAAAGGGAGGATGAAATTTTTATTAGTAGATGGATATGATTTAAACGTTCCAAGCGATGGTTCTCAATACATTAATTTTTATAATAATAATTCTGGCATAGTTAATTTAACACCAAGCATATCTTTAAGTGCCAGAAATGGTGAATGGCTTCAAGTAAGGCTTTGTAAAGAAAATAGCAATTCTAGTAATAATTGCAAAATTCTTGATATGCCTAGTGCGAATAATATTTCAAATGGTGGATCAAGCAATCCTAAGGTAGTGGATATTTCAGCAATTTCTGCAGTAGCATTTGATGCTGTAAATTATAATTTTGATACCAATGGATTATTGGTTAGAACTACTGATCCTATTGTCAACAAGGATTGCAATTCATCACAAGCCCAATATATTACAGATGCAGTTAGCGGAGTTTCAACTATTCTTGATCCTGCTAAAGCAATTACAACTAACAAAGGTTCAAAATTTTACTGTCACAATGACCAATCTAGCGAATCATTATTAAGATTATCTTTTAAAATTCTTGATCCCGAAATTGAAGATTGCAACATGAAAACTGGTTTATCTACGGAACCTCTTAACGGAGTTAGAATGAAAAATGTAAAATATAATTCTCAAGATGCAGCAAATATCAATGCAACCTGCACTCTTGATCAATCGAGCGATTGCGCTAAAGAATTTATTTGTGTTGATAAATATTCCAATAACACCGGGTTTTATGTAGTAAAAGTTAAAATTAAAAATAATCGCGGAATTTCTCAACTCGTCAATAATATCGTTGAACCAATAACTGTTTGGATGGATGGAAATCCTTCTAGCAGTAATGTAAATGAGCGAGTTGGATTGGTTGAAAAATTATATATTAGCCTAATTAACAATCCAAAATATCAATTAATTTTAAATTTATCATTAGTTTTATTCATCATGTTTTATGGCTTAGGATATCTAATGGGAGTAAGTGAATTAAGCCAAGCACAAATTACCATAAGAGCATTTAAAATTGGATTTATTTATTTATTCGTAGGTCCAACAGGTTGGGTTTGGTTTAAAGCAATTTTTGTAAATATTTTCAAAGAAGGAATATTGCAAGCTTCATTCTTAATGGCATCGGCATTTGATAATTCTACCCAAATTGAAGAGGCAATTCGAACTGGAAATTATCAAAGCACTGCAATGTTATTCAATAGCGTAGATAATGTCATTAGCATAATTTTTTCTCCTGCGGTAAATAAAAAAATCTGGGCATTTTTATTTACAGGAATTTTTGGCTGGGCATATATTTTAGTTTTTTATTTTAGCATTTTGAACTACATCTATGCCTTATCCAACGCAGTTTTATTATTTATAACTGCTCAAATAATGATTTCACTGCTATTTGTTATTGGACCATTATTTTTTATATTTTTACTATTTAATCAAACCAAAGATATGTTTGATAATTGGTTAAAAGCATTAGTTAGTAATGGTCTTCAAATAGTTTTCCTAATTACCACCCTCGCCTTTTTCAACATGCTGATGGTTGAAGTTTTAAAAATGGCATTAAGTTATAAAGTTTGTTGGGATGATGCATGGGTTATAAATCTTGGGATAAGAGTGACCTTAACAAAATTTTGGACAATACCAACCCTTCCTCCACGAACTAACATGAGTGAAGATCTTTTAAATACTGGAAGTCCTGATTCCATTCCGTCATTCTTTTCAATAATTTATATTTGGATTATTTCATCATTAACTACCTCGATGATTACTTTCATGACCAATGCTGCTGCAGTTATTTCGGAAGGAATTAAGGCAAGCGAAGTTGGATCGGGAATTAAAGCATTAGCAGCTCAAGCTAAAAATGGATTGGTATCAACCGCAACAACTCAAATATGGAATAAAACAGTTGGAGGAGCTTTAGACAAGCTGGATAATAAATTATTTAATTCAGGAAAAACAGCTAAAAATCAAAGAGCTAATAACGAAAAACAAGCAGATAAGGATATGAGCAATAGAGCTTCGCTATCTAGGGCTGCAACCGAAGCGGAACAAAAATTTAAACGCGATCCAGAGAATGTCAAATCACTAATGGGTAAATCTCAAGAAGATCAGAAAAAAATATTACAAAAAGTTCGCCAAGATGCCATGGAAAAAAGAGGTGAAAAACTTGGATTAAATAAATCTGAAGTTGAAAAATTAGCAAAAGATACTGGATTAAAATATTACGGTACCAATGTGTTTGGAGCTTTATTTAAAGGAGCTACTCAAGCGATATATAAAGGTGGATCACTAACTGGTTCAGTTGAAGATAAAGTAAATACCAAATTAACAAGAAAAGAAGCGGTGAATGCAATGAGCAATATGAAAGAAAAAGATCGCATCGAATTTGCAACAAAAATTGCCAAAGGAGATATAAATGTCTCCAATAAATTAACTAATAAATTAAAAAAGAATCCATTAAAAGTTGGATTTAGAGGATTAAAATCTGTTGCAAAAAAAATAAATGATAAAGTTAATCCATTTAATTCTGATTATAATAAGGCTGCCAGACAATTAGAAGATCAAGGAAAAATTTCTATAAGTAAAACTGATTTTGGAAGAAATGATAAGGAAAGAGCGATGATTCGCGATCAAGTAAAAAAGAATCGTGAAGCAGTTAAAAAACTAGCTGGTAAGGATAATATGGCTATTGGATTGCTAAAAAAAGGTCGAGAAAACTTTAAACAAAAAATTGCTGATCAAAAAAATAAATTAAAAAATTTAGTAAAAGAAAATCCTGCAAATGATAAACTTAATGAGCTAGAAGATGTAATTGAAAGAGCTGAATATATCAATGATGAAAATTCGAATGAAGTAATGGAAGAATTTGCTCAAATTGATAATTTAAATGATAATGATAAGATTGATAAATTCATGGAGAAAGATATTGTTCAAAATATTAAAAATACCAGAAGAGATGGTGAATAAAAAACTTAAGAAATTATTTATATTTTTTAGGAATTGCTAAAAGACCTTGGTTGTAAATAGTTTAAAATAATTTAAATAGAAATGAAAGAAAATAAATCATTAATGACAGCTCAACAACATTTTGGAGAATTGCGAAAAAGAATAATTTTTTCAATAATTTTTTTTGTAATTTTTTTTACATTAAGTTATTTTTTTTCACAAAAAATTTATAATTTTTTATTACATCCTTTTGTTGATATTTCCCAAAATAATATAAATCGAAAAATCATCTACACCAGCCCAGCAGAAGCTTTCATAACCTATTTAAAATTATCATTTTATTGTGCATTATTTTTCTCTTTGCCAATTTTTATTACTCAAATTTATCTTTTTTTATCACCTGCTTTATATAAAAATGAGAAAAAAAATATTTTTTTTATTTTTTTTGCATCACCATTTTTGTTTTTATGCGGAGCAATTTTTTCATATTTTTTAGTTTTACCTCAAGCATTAAAATTCTTCGCAAGCTTTGAGTTTCAAGGCTTGATAGCAGATACTAATTTTTCAATTCAACTCGAAACAAGAATCAGTGAATATTTAAATTTTGTCGCAAATTTACTATTTGGTTTTGGAATTGCATTTCAATTACCAATCTTGTTGCTTTTTTTAATTAGGTATGATTGTTTATCTATTAATGATTTAAGAAAGAAGAGGAAATACTGGATTGTGATAATTTTCATACTATCTGCGATCCTTACTCCTCCTGATGTCTTAAGTCAGATAAGTTTAGCAATTTTGTTAATTTTATTTTTCGAAATTGTTATTCTTATTGGTAATAATTTTAACATAAAAAAATAATTTTATGGCTACTAATAAAAAAACTACTGCAAAAACAACTGCAAAAAAAACTGCAACTAAAAAGGTAGTTAAAAAAGATACTAAAAAGAAAACGACTGCTAAAAAGAAATAGTAGTTTTTAAGCTTAAAAAGTATAAAGAGCGGAAGTCTCAAAAGAGATTTCCGCTCTTTTCTTTTTGTAAAAAAATATTTATAGAATAAATTTTGGTGTTTGGAATTTTTAATTTTAAAAAAAATTTCAACTTAATAAATAAAACTAAATTATTTTGTTCGAGATTTATCTGATGACATTGCTTCAATTGCGGATGTATTACTGGCGATAATATTGGGATTATTTTTGTCTGATTTACTTGGTTGTGATGATAATTTTGAATCTACCTTGATTTTGTTTAGTAAATTATTTTGAGTTGTTGAAAAATTACTTTCTTGCTCATCGATTGAATTTTCTACTAAAATATTTTTATCAATTTTAGGAATCGATATTTGAATTGAACTTTTAATAGCCTCAGGAGATTTTGAAGGAATTCTTGCAACATTTTCTTCATTTACAATTTCACATAAAATATCAAGCGATTCTCCTCCATCAAAACACATTGCCCAAGCATATGTTTTTTTATTTAGATATTCAACTGTTTCTCTTTTAATAATTTTTAAACCATCCTTGTGAGACATAGGAAATAAGTTATTTAAAATATGCAAAAAACCATTTAGCTGATCGGAATTTTCTGGGTTGATTATTTTTGGAATTTTTCCATTCATTAAATCTTCATCTGAAACTTTTATTAAGTGATCAAAAATAATTTCAGCAAGATTGGAAGTGTTATTGTTGATTTTTTCAAAAACCTCAATTAGCGAGTTTAAACTAGCTAATTGATGAGTATGAGGATTGCTTAAATATGCACTAGGAATTTCACTCATATTTTTATAAAAAATAATTTAAGAATTTTTTAATATCACTAAAAATTTTATTTTGCGAGTTAAGTCTTAAATCAATAAAATACTTAACTCTTGGCATATATTCAAGATATTTTGCCTTATGATCTCGATTAACTAATCTTGCAAAAATTCCCAGAATTTTAATATTTCTTTGAAGCGAAAGAATTTCGCAATTTTGTAAAAAAATTTGTGGATCTATTTGACAATTTTTGATAAAATAATCATAAAGTTTTTGGCGATTTTGTGGATCAATATTTCTCCTAATATCATCAAGCAATGAAACTAAATCATAAGCAGGAATTCCTATTAATGCATCTTGGAAATCAAGAAGTCCTACTGATTTATAATTATTTTGTTTATTTATAACCATTAAATTATCAGCATGGTAATCTCTAAGAACAAGAACTTTTTTTTCCTTATTTAATAAATCAAATAATTCAAACCATAAATGCTTAAAATCTGCTTTTTGTTGAAATGACATTGATAAATTTTTATGCGGTAAATACCAATCAACAAATAATGCAACCTCTCTAAATAAAATTTGATTATTATATTCTTCAAATGTTTGATCTGGGGTAATTTTATGCAATTCAAGCAAAACATCGCAAGCATTTTTATAATAATTAAATTCATTAGATAAATCGCTAGAAAGTGCATTACTAAAGGTTAAATCTCCAAAATCTTCAAGCAATAAAAAACCATTTTCATAATCAATTCCATAAATTTTTGGTGAATTAAAACCATTACTTTGTAAATATTTTGCAACATTTATAAAAGGCTTAATTTCTTCATGAGATGGTGGAGCAAACATTAAAATAAAATTTTTATCTTTTAATGAAATGCGATAATAACTTCGAAAAGATGCATCTCCAGCAATTTTTTTTATCTCAAATTTAGGAATTAAATTTTTATCATAAAAATTTACTAAATTTTCATTAATAAAATCATTGGCAAATTGATAGTTTAATTCAATCATATTAAAAATCTAATTTAGAATACCACTCTGGTGGAGTAAGATTGGGGATGCGATCTTTTAATACTTCACCAAAAATTTTGTGAGATTTAATTAAACTATACCACTCTTTAGCAACTTGAAAATGATGCCAATTAATATCACCAAAATAATCAAGAACTGAGATTTGTGCAGATGCTGAAAAATCAGCAACTGAGATTTGATCACCTGCAAGATATTTTCTGGTTTCAAGTAAAAATTCAATATAACGAAAATGAACTTCAAGATTTTTTCGAGTAATTCTTAAAACATCTGAACTCGGAGAATGAGAACCTTGAAGGAATCGACTTAAATATCTTTCATGAAGAATATGCTTAGTAATTTCATTATAAAATTTATGATCAAACCAATCTTGCAATCTCCTTACTTCCGCTTTTTTAATTACAGTTTCACCGAGATAATTTTTGGTCTCCTCATGTTTTTCTTCAACATATTCGATAATTGCATTTGAACATGCGATAACAGCGTTATTAGCATTATCAAAAAGCACTGGCATCGTTCCAGCTGGATTCATAGCGATTAGCTCTTTGCGTCTTTCCCAAAAATTTTCATGAACTAATTCAAAGCTCAATTCTTTTGCAGAAAGATGTACTCTAACTTTACGAGAAAAAGGACAAATTGGATGGTAATATAGGCGATACATAAAATTAAATTAACTGTTTTTTTAAAAAAAATTACATTAAGATATAAAATCATTTTATTAATAAAATAATTTCTTAAAAGTTAAAAATCAAAATTTATTTATGAAAAAGATCGCTTTAATTGATGCATATGGATTTGTGTTTAGAGCATATCACTCTCTTCCTGCTTTAAATAGAGCTGATTCAACTCCAGTTGGAGCAGTTTTTGGCTTTACAAATATGCTTATTAAACTTCTTGCTCAATTGAATGTTAGTCATGTTGCGGTAATATTTGATTCGGGATCAAAAACATTTCGCAATGAAATTTTCCCAGAATATAAAGCCAATCGACCACCCTGTCCTATTGATTTAATTCCGCAATTTTCAATTGTTCGTGAAGCTTCTTTAGCATTAAATCTAGTTTCAATTGAAAAGATTGGATTTGAAGCAGATGATATTATTGCAACACTTGCCAAAAAATCTGCAAAAGATGGATTTGAAGTTTTAATTGTTTCATCCGATAAGGATTTAATGCAGTTAGTCGATGATAATATTGCAATTTATGATGCAATGAAAAATAGGATTGTCAAAGCAAAGGAAGTTAATGAAAAATTTTTTGTTGATCCCAAATATGTTTTAGATGTTTTGTCATTAATTGGAGATAGTTCGGATAATATTCCGGGAGTCAAGGGAATTGGACCAAAAAACGCATCGCAATTAATTTTGCAATTTGGTAGTTTAGAAAATATTTATGATCATCTCGATGAAGTTAAGAATGAGAAAAAAAGACAATTATTAATTGATAATAAAGAAAATGCTTTTCTTTCCAAAAAACTAGTAAGATTAGATGATAATGTTGAACTTAACATAACTATTGATGATTTAAAACTAAAACCAATTAATCCTAATATTTTAATTGATTTTCTTGATAAGCAAGGTTTTCGATCGTTAATTTTAAAAATTAAAAAAGAATTTAATGTTGAAAATTATCAAGTAGTTTCAGATTTAAATTCCGAAATTAATAATAATAAAATTAATAATTCTGCTAGTAATTCTGCTACTAATTCTGCAACAGAAATTAAATACCAAGAAATATTATCAATATCCGATCTAGATAGATTGCACAAGGATTCAATCGAAAATGGCATTATTGTAATTGATTATTTTTTATTTGATGATGAAATTAATTTAATAACTTTTTCAACATCACAAAATAATGAAAATTCTCACGAGATTTTTTATTTAAATATCGTTAATAAAAATTTTGATAATGAAAATACCAATCTTGATCTTTTCGATTTTAAAGAAAAAAATTCATGCGAAAATGTTAAAAATAATTTCGATATTTCGGTAATTTTTAAAATTTTAGAAGATCAATCAATTCGTAAAGTTTTTTATTCATCGAAGAATTTTTTTAAATTTTTATATCGATATAATTCACATAATATCACAAAAATTGATATCGATAAAATTACTTTTGACGATGTAAGTTTGATAAATTATTTAATAAATACTTCAACTAGTAATGGTCTTAGAGAGCTAATTGATTCTAAGTTAGATACCAATCTTGAAGAATTAGGTTATGGACAAATTTTTAGTGATTTATCAAAAAATAAATTTCCAGAACAATTTAAAATAAACCAAAATAAAATTAATTTTTTTGTTTTTATTAATCAAAAAATTTATCAACTTTTTCAAATTTTATCAACGCAATTATTTAATTTAAAAATTAATAATATCTATCTGCAATATCAAATTCCTTTGATCAAAATATTAGCAAAAATTGAAAATAATGGTATTAAAATTAACCTAGAAAAAATCCAAAATTTATCACAAGAATTTTCTCTAAAAATTAACCAATTAACTAAAGAAATTCATCAACTTGCCAATCAGGAATTCAACATTGCATCAAGTCAACAATTAGCAGATATTTTATTTAATAAACTTGGCTTATTATCAAAAATAAAATCTAAAAAAACTCAAAATCCTTCAACTGCAATAAATGTTTTAGAAGATCTTGCGCTAGATGGTGTTGAAATCATCGATAAAATTATTGAATTTCGTAAATTTTCAAAATTAAAAAATACTTATACCGATGGATTGCCCAAAGTAATTAATAAGTTTAGCGGAAGAATTCATAGTCATTTTTCAAATATCTCAACCATTACGGGAAGACTTAGCTCTAGCAATCCAAACCTGCAAAATCTACCTATAAAAAGCATGGAAGGGAAAAAAATTCGCCAATGCTTTATTGCTCAAAAAAACTTTCAATTACTATCTGCAGATTATTCACAAATTGAACTTAGAATTATTGCCCATATCGCTAAAATTATTCCCTTGATTGATGCATTTAAATTAAATAAAGATATTCACTCAATCACTGCAAGCGAAGTTTTCAAAATTCCTCTCGAAGAAATAACCAGTGAAATTCGTTCTAAAGCAAAAGCAATTAATTTTGGAATAATTTACGGAATCAGTCATTACGGTCTCGCTAAGCAATTAAAAATTTCAAATAATGAATCTTCGCAATATATTAAATCTTACTTTACAACCTATCCTGGAATTGAAGAATATATGAAAAAAACTACATTATTTGCAAAAGAAAATGGCTATGTTGAAACCATAATTGGTCGAAAAATTTTTATTAATAACATCAATAATACAAATTTTAATATTGCAAGCGAAGCAAAACGTCAAGCCATTAATGCTCCAATTCAGGGAAGCAGTGCAGATATTATTTTTAAAGCTATGATTGATATTGATCGAGAATTTGTAAAAAATCAATTAACCAGTAAAATGATTTTACAAATTCATGATGAATTAGTTTTTGAAATAAATGATCAAGAACGAGATTTGGCAATCAAAATAATTAAAGATAAAATGGAAAATTCCATTAAACTTGATGCGGATTTAAAAATTGATATTAGCGATATAATTTAAAAATTATTAATTATGCCATTAATTACAAAGCTATATTTTACTACAAACACTTAGCTTGCGAGAATTTATTAAATCTGATTTAATTCCACTACAATCTAACACTGAATCAAATAAATAATCATGATTTAACAATTTATCTTGATTATTCTTAGCATTTAAGAACTTCTGTTTTAAATAATTATTTTTTAATATTTTCTCACTGAAATAAACAAACATCGGAACAATATGAGCATCACCATTTACCTCATCAATATTTCCATTAGCAAATACTTCATTTTCACCTAAAAATGATCCATGATCTGAAATGTAAAACATTATAGCATTCGATTGATCAACCATTCTAATTACTTCATTTAAAAAATAATCTGTATATAAAATCGAATTATCATAACTGTTAAATATTTGCTCTTGCGAACATATTTTTAAATTTGTTTTACACTCATCGATAAATTTTCTATAACTATCAGTATATCTTTCGAAATAATGAGTATGACTTCCAAAGCTATGAAGAATAATAAAACTTTTTTCATTATTTTTTATGATCTTAGAAAAATATGGCAATAAATCTTCATCATAAAGATTTTTATGATCAGGAAGATCATTGTGAATTCGATCGCGAAAAAAATAATCATCAGCTTCCATTGCCATAATATTTAACATTTCTGTACCAAACTGTTTAGAGCTTTGCATTGAATACCAATAACTTTTAAAACCAAGATTCTTCATTAAATCTACAATACTTTTTTCTGGTGGAATATCCATAAATTGAGAATTTAAGCGGTGAGATAATAAATCGGTTACCGAAGGAGTTGTGATTGGGTAAAATGCTTGACTACGAAATCTTAGTAAATTTTTTTTAGTAGAAAGATTAGGAGTAGTATTGCGATTATATCCAAAAATTTCTAAATGATCAGCTCGAAGCGATTCACCAATCACTAAAATAATTTTTAAATCATCTTGTTTTTTTTCGGCAATATTTTGCTGAGAAAAATTATAAAATTTTGTTAATGATTGGCGATTTTTTGAAATTAACCTTGCATCGCGAAATCTTTGGTAATAACGATATGAAGCAGAAATATAGCTTGATGGAGAAATTGAATTTACAGCATAATTAGTGACAAATTTAGGAGAAAATATTATCAATATCCCAATTAAAATTAAGGCTAATAAAATAGAAAATGATTTTATTTTAAAATTATTTTTATGAAATTTAATTTTAATTATAATTATACTAGGAATTATCGAAAAAAATAATAAATTTATTATTAAATTATAATCAGTTGCATCATTAATATGCCCAAGACTATCTAGTGCATTTGCAATCATAATTTCATCTAAAATATAACCATATTTATTTCTAATATATAAATTTATTGTTGAGAAAAATAATAAAATTACTAAAAAAATTTTTAATATTTTGTGAGAAAAACTTAAAGAAATTAGCAATATAAAACATGCTAAAAATACTATAAATAAACTATAAGAAAACCATATAACAGTGATATTTTTAAAATCATAATTATTATAAAATCCAATCAAAACCATTGAAAATATTGCTAGAAATGCAATATCAGATTTTATTAATTTTTTAATTATTGAAAAAAAACTTAAAATATTACTTTTATTCATAAATATTATTATCCAACAATTTCTTTTAAAACATTTTTTAAATTATTAAAACTAAATTTATTTAATAATCTCTGATAACCATTATTTACAATATTATTAGCTAATTGGTCATTACAAGAAATTTTCTCAATTGCTAATGCGAATTGTTTTATCAATAAATCTCCCGATTTATTTTCAACAATTAATCCATCAATATCACTACGAATTATTTCTGCACAACCATCTGTATCAGTGCTAATAATAGGTTTTTTGAATTTCATTGCTTCAAGAATTACTAAGCCAAAAGTTTCAATTTTTGAGGTAAGTAGAAAAATATCAATTTGTTTAAAAAAATCTTCTTTATCAATCCAACCTAAAAATTCCACATCATCTTCTAAAGATAATTCTTTCACTAAATTTCTTAAATTTTTTTCTTCCTCTCCTATTCCTGCAATTTTTAAAATAATTTTTTTACGACAAAATTCTTCGCTAAAAATTCCAGTTTTTAAATTTTTTTTAATATAATCAATTACTAAAATTGCTCGATTAAACGCTTTGATTTCATGCATTCTTCCCATTACTCCAATTGTTATAACTGACTGTGAATTTAATTGAATTTTAGTTTGCGATTCTTGATGATTAGATAAATCTAAAGCATTGTGAACAATAAATGATTGCTGAGGTTTTTGACCTAAATCAATAGTTTTATAAAAGATTTTTTGATTAATCGAAATAATTAAATCTGTACCAATCGATCTTTTAACATTATTGCTATGATTAATTGCAACTAATAAAATTTTGCGATTTTTTATTTTAGCAATTGCTTTGGAAGCAATAACCATAGCTCTTCCACCATGAGCAAAAACATAGTCAATTTCATTTTCTTGTAAAAATTTTTTTAGATGATTTATGGCAAAAAAATCGTAATAACCAAATTTATTTTTTATTGATAAAGTTTTTTGACAATATTGTTTTGCAATATTTGCGTATGGTGCATCATCTTTTACTATTGCAAAATTTTGATGATTTAATTCATTAAAAATTTTCATATAATCGATAAAAACCTGCTCCGCTCCACCATTTAGCGATGTCAAAATTATATTAGCAATTTTCATTTTTTATTTCCTTAAATTTTAAATATGAAACTAATGGATAAATTGCACAAAGTATTGCAATTAAAATTCCAATAACTCCTTCCTTATAACCCTTTTTAAAAATATAAGATTTACAAAATCGCCATTTTACGGAGCAAATTAATTTAAAAATATTTGGTAATTTTTTATTTTTTAAAACCATATCATTAGCTTTCCAATTGGTATATCGATTAAATCTTGCCAATAAATCAGCGATATCATCATCAACCAAATGAATTAAATAATTTTCTAGATCATAAATTTTTCCATCAAAAAAACAAGTTGGATGAATTTGTTTATCCTCGTGATATTTTTTTATTCCACGATAACTCAAACTATTTCGTTTAAGAACTGCAATAGTTCTTAGCCATCCAAATTTTATCCAGCGTTTTCCAACATAATTAGCAATTCCGATATTAAATCCACAGCGATTCGATGTTCTAATTTTTTCAATAATTTCATTTTTTAATTCTTCACTTACTCTTTCATCTGCATCAATTTCTAGGATCCATTCTCCTTGCGCTAAATTCAATGCAATATTTCTTCTTGCTCCTTCAATTTCCCATGAACCTTCTTGAATTATTGCATTATATTCCAGTGCAATTTCCTTGGTTTTGTCATTGCATCGATCAAGTACTACCACTATCTCATCAGCAAAATATAAACTCTTCAAACAATCGCGAATTTTTTTTTCTTCATTATGGGCTACAATAACTGCGGATATTTTTTTCATAAATTTTAAAAAAATAAAATTGACATAAGTAAACATAACCATTAAATTTTAATTCATGCAAATGTCAAAAAGAAAATTAATAAAAACAACTTTACTTGCACCATTGCTTGTGCTTAGTGCATGTAATTTAAGTTTTATTGAAAAAAAATTAAATAAAAAAAATCTATCAACCAAATTTTTAGGAGCAATTATGCCTTTTGAACTTCCGGCTCTTCCTTACGCAAGAAATGCCTTATCACCTTATATCTCAGAAAATACCATTAATTATCATTATGGAAAACATCATCAAGCTTACGTTACCAATCTCAATAATCTTGTTGCAGGAACTGATTTAGAGAAAAAAACTTTAGAAGAAATTATTAAAATTTCAGCAAATGACAAAACCAAAGCTGGAATTTTTAATAATTCAGCACAGGTTTGGAATCATACCTTTTATTGGCATTCAATGAAGCCAAATGGTGGAGGAAAACCATCGGGAATAGTTTTACAAAAAATTGAAAAAGATTTTGGTTCTTACGAAAATTTTGTAAGTGAATTTAAAAATGCAGGAGCAACTCAATTTGGCTCAGGCTGGGCTTGGTTAGTTCTTGATGGTGATCAATTAAAAATTACCAAAACTGGTAATGCCGAAACTCCATTAACAACAAATCTTAAACCTTTAATGACTATGGATGTTTGGGAACATGCCTATTATTTAGATTTTCAAAATGCCCGTCCAACCTACATTGACACTTTTTTAAACCATCTAGTTAATTGGGATTTTGTTGCCCAAAATTTAAAAAAATAATTTTTAATTATAATCTACTTTACTTTAGTTATTTTATTATAACTAAGGTAAATAGCTTATAAAATATAAAAACCGTTAATATTAAATAAATCTAATGAGAAAATCCTCAATTCAAAGAAATACTAATGAAACCAAAATCAAGGTTTCCATTAACCTTGATGGAAACGGTAAATATCAGGTTAAAACTGGAATTGGTTTTTTTGATCACATGCTTGAGCAATTATCTTGTCATAGTCTTATCGATTTAGAAATTGAAGCGATTGGCGATCTTCACATTGATTTTCATCACACTGTTGAAGATTGCGGAATTGCAATTGGTGAAGCAATTAAAAATGCTTTAGGAGACAAAACTGGAATTACTCGTTTTGGATGTTCCTATGTTCCAATGGATGAAACTCTTACCAGATCAGTTATTGATTTATCAGGTCGAGGATATCCAATTTTTAACTGCGAATTTAAAAGAGATAAAATTGGCGAAATGGATTGCGAATTATTCCGTGAATTCTTTTTTGCTTTAGCGCAAAATATTGGCTGTAATTTACATCTTGAAAATCTATACGGAACCAATAATCATCACATTATCGAATCATGCTTTAAAGCAACTGCAAGAGCACTTCGTCAAGCAATTTCAATTGATGAGCGAAAAAAAAATGCTATTAATTCAACCAAAGGATTATTGTAAATGTCAAAATTACTAAAAGAAATTTCTCAAAATAAAAAGATCTTTAAACCAGTAATATACGGAATCAAAGGAACATCACTTAGCGATGAAGAAAAATATTTTTTTAGCAAAAATTCTTCCCTAGGTTTTATTCTTTTTGCACGAAATATTGTTGATAAAAATCAAGTAAAAAAACTTACCAATTCACTTCGTGAAATTATGAATGGCGAAATTCTAATTCTCATTGATCAAGAAGGTGGAAGAGTTGCAAGACTTAAAACTCCGCACTGGAAAAGTTATCCAACTGGTCAATTTTTTGCAGATATTTATAAAGAAAATCCAATAATTGCCAAATCAAAACTTAAACAAAATTTTTGCGAAATTGCAGATGAATTAATTGAAGTAGGAATTAATGTCAATTGCGCTCCTGTTGTTGATATACTCAATGAAAAAACTCACCAAGTTATTGGTGATCGTGCATATGGAAATAATCCTCTACAAGTTTTTGAACTTGCAAAATCGGTTTGCGATGGACTTCTTGATCGTGGAGTTTTTCCAGTGATTAAACACATTCCAGGACATGGACGCGGAGCAAGTGATAGTCATTTAGAATTACCAATTGTTTCTGCTTCGCTTGATGAACTTCGCAATAATGATTTCATTCCTTTTAAATTGCTAAATGATCAAAAATTTGCAATGACTGCGCATATTTTATTTGAGGCAATTGATAAAAAAAATTGCGTAACCATTTCACCAAATGCTATCAAAATTATTCGTGAAGAAATTGGTTTTAAAAATATTTTGATGAGCGATGATTTATCGATGAAAGCATTATCTCATAGCTTCGAAACTAGAACTAAATTGACCTTAAATAGTGGATGTGATTTGATTCTTCACTGCAATGGTGAAATGCAAGAAATGCTAGAAATCAATTCAGCATTAAATGAAATCACCGATGATTTTTGGATTAGGTTTTGTAGTTAATTAATTTTTTAATTATCCCTTAATTATTAATTAACAGTTTTAATTATTTTATAATCAAATAAAACTAGATTAAGATATTTTATTTTATGATAATTTTATTACTTTGTTAATTTATTTATTTTATAAATTTTAAAGACTAACTTCCCCGTCATTCTGCTTAGCTCTTTTTGCAAAAACACTTCCAATGCCAATAGTTACAGATGGATTCAAGCTGGATTGCGAAGATTGCGGACCAAATGCTTCACTAGCAAGTTTTGTTAATTTTGGATCATTTTTTTTTGGAACTTCTCCCTTTTTTGACATTTCTACATGGGCTGTTTCATATTCTAGAGCCATTTTTTTAACTCTAGATATATTTCCTTGTCCACTCTCAACAAATCCAGTATCCCCAGCAATATGAGGCAATTGAGATAATGAATGATTTTGTTCTAATTTAGCAGGAGCAGGTAATAAAATTGTTGTAAAGCTATTATAGGATTTCAAGGATTGAGATGATTCTTGACCTTGATTAATTGATTTTTTACTACTTTCTACTAATGATCTAATTCTACTTGCAACATTGCCAATCCTAATATCATATTGGTATCCAAGTTTTTTTCCCAATTTTAATTGGCTTAATTTATTATTAAGAAAATTATAATTTCTTAGCGTAACTAATTCGTCCTTGGGAATTGGTAAACCTTGATCAAGATAATTATGAATATTAATTTTAGCTTCATTAAAACATTTTATTGCATCATTTAGATTATCGTAATTAGACCAATCTTGTATAACATTTAATTCACTTGCAAATTTATTTAACATTAAAAAATTTTCTGAAATCTTATCTTTAGCCTTAGTCGTATTTAATGATTGACGATAAAAAGAATTAACTATTTCAAATTCTTCACTAACAATTTCACTAACACCTTCAAATGTAGGATTAGGAGAAATATCATAAAAAGATCTGTATGAAGAAATAAATTTACCGAGCTCTTCTTTTGAAATATAATAATCACATAATAAATTTTTAGGATCACAATAAAATTCTAAAAAATTAATTGCTTTAGGAAAATAATTATCAAATTGATTTTGTGTATGAAGTGATAAACTACCATTTATAGAATATTGAGAATAATTTAACGCAAATTTAAATGCATAAAAATTTATTTTAATATTAATTTCAGCTATAGAATTATTTAGTATTTCTGTATTAGAAATTTCTGATTCTAATTGTCTAACTGAATCAATTCTATCAAGATATCTTGAGTCAATTGGATGTTTTTTAGAATCGATATAAATTGTATTTTTTTTCCTAAATGATTTATAAATATAATCAAAGAAATTATAAATTTTCGAAATTAAATTTTTAATAATAGTTTTTTTACCAAGATCATAATCATAATTAAAATCCTGAGAAATCGATTGCGATCTTTTAAAAGTTTTAGTAATATCAATTTGTATTAAATCGTTATTTTTTTGAATAATTAGATTTTCACATTCAATAATTTTTGACTCCCAGCCATTTAATTCAGCATTTAGATGCTCAATGGTATCTTCTTTAATTGTTTGATCTTGAGAAATTGCAATAGGGAACTCACCAACATTAAGCATAATATTTCATCAATAAATTAAATATTATTTAAAAAATTATTTCAAAATCTGGTGCATTCGACAGGATTTGAACCTGCAACCCTTGCCTTCGGAAAGCAATACTCTATCCAGTTGAGCTACGAATGCATTGGGTATTTTTAGAATTTTAAATAGTTAATTAATAATTAAGATAACCAAAACTTAATTGCTATTCATTTCTTTAACAATAAATGTTTTTTATTATTTAAAATTAATTAACAACAAAGTTACACTAAAAAAATTAATTAACATCAAAATTAACTATTATATAAATAAAAACATTAAATTTAATATTTAAAAAAATAAATCAAAATTAACATTAAAAATTGAAAGTAAA
The DNA here is from genome assembly GCA_945878005.1 of Rickettsia typhi. GTDB lineage: Bacteria > Pseudomonadota > Alphaproteobacteria > Rickettsiales > UBA1997 > CAILUF01. The sequence continues at coordinate 17,447 of CAMCSJ010000009.1, forward strand.
ATTAATCTTCTTCATCAATTTGCTCTACTGCTTCAACTTCTGGAATATAATGCTTTAACATATTTTCAATACCATTTTTTAAAGTAATTGTCGAACTTGGACATCCCGAACATGATCCTTTCAAAACCAAATAAACAATACCATTTTCAAATGAATGAAATATTATATCTCCACCATCCATTGCAACTGCAGGTCTAACCTTAATTTCTATTAATTCTTTAATTTGCGAAATAATTGCATCTGATTCATTTTTTATTGGATCTGATCCATTATTTTGATCATGATTTGAGGTATTTTTTTGGTTATCTACTGAATTTTTTTCAGATAAATTTTCAAATAAAATTGGCTTTCCACTAGATAAAAAATCCATAATTGTTGCTTGAATTTCGGTCTTAATTTTCACCCATTTTATCTCTTCATTTTTGGTGATAGTAATAAAATCCTTACCTAAAAAAACCGATTTAATTCCTGATATTTCAAAAAGCACTAGAGCTAGTGGAGATTTGAGTGAAGCTTGTTTTTGATTTTTAAATTCCAGAGTTCCTGAAGGTAAAATTATACGATCATCAGGAATAAATTTTAAGGTTTCGGGATTTGGAGTTTCTTCGCAACGAATAAACATAAATTTTTAAATTAAATTAATATTATTTTAACCACCAGCTATCGATAGCTAATGCATATTTTGGCTGAACTTTTGGCATCGCAAAAATATCACGATATAAAACTCGATAGCTATTATTATGCCATTGCAAAATGGTATAATAATTTTCCAATAAATGTTTATCGAGCCTTTGACATTCTATTTTCAAGATATTTTTTGATTTTGCATCTAAAATTTTTAAAATCATTTTATCAACTTCAATATCATCAATTCCAGCAAGGTTTCGTGAACCTTTGATATTTTTTTGTGAAGAATGAAAATAGCTATAAAGCTCAGAACCTGGGATTAATCCTTGAGAAAAAACTCCCGTAATAATATCAAAATCAAAATTATTAATTCGTGTCTGATATTGATTTTCCTCTACAAAACGAATATTAACATCAATTCCTAATTTTCTTAAATTTTTGCTGTAATGCATAACAATCATCTCAAAAGCTTTTTGATCGATTAAAAATTCAATGGTTAATGGCTTATCCGAGTTAGGCTCATAGAGTTTATTTTTTATTAATTTATATCCCGATTCTTGCAATATTTTTTGAGCTAAAATTAAATTTTTGCGATTAAAATTATCAAAAATTTCATTAGTTTGTTTTTGGCTAGATTCATTAGAATAAAGATTCGATGAGATATTATCTTGAAAATCAATTTGCTGATTTTCTAAAAAATTAATATTACCATTATAAGCAAAATCTGAATTTGCAAAATAGCTTGTGGTACGAATATATGAACCATAAAAAATATTTTTTTTCAACCATTCAAAATCAAATGCTAAATTTAATGCTTTTCTTAAAGCAATATTTTTAAATTTATTTTTTCGCAAATTCATAACAAAGGTTTGAGCAGGAGCAGGAAGGCTATGCTTAATTTCTTCCTTGATAATTTCGTGATTTTTTATTGCCAAAATATTGTAAGAATTAGCCCAATTTCGTGCAATATTCTCAAGACGAAAATCATATTTCATTGCCTTAAAAGCTTCAATCAAAACATTATTATCGCGATAATAATCAAAAACAATTTCATTAAAATTATATCTTGCTTTATTTACTGGCAAATCCTTTGCCCAATAATCCTCAACTCTTTGGTAAACTATTGATCTGTTTGGGGTTAATTCTTTGATTTTGTAGGGTCCAGAACCAAGAGGAATTTCAAGAGTAGTTTTATTGAAATCAATTTTTTGATAATAATGTTTTGGCAAAATTGGCAATGACGAAACCATTATTGGCAAATCTCGATTGTGATTATTTTTAAAATTAAATTTTACCAAATAATCATTAATTTTTTCCACATTCTTAACATCCTTAAACATCATTTTATAAGTTGGATGACCTTCATCAATTAATTTATGAAAAGTAAAAATTACATCATCTGCGGTAATATTTTTACCATCATGAAAACGAGCATTTTTTCGTAATAAAAACTCGATAGACATCTTATCTTTAGCCAAATAAATTCCTTGAGCTATTAACCCATATCTGGTAGAAATTTCATCATCACTTTCTTGAGTTAATGAATCGTAAAGATATGATAATCCTGATGCAGGAAGACCTTTCAAAATAAATTGATTAAGCGAATTAAATCCACCTTCCGCTCCAAATTTAACGATTCCTTGTTTCTTGGAATTTAAATCAACATAATCAAAATTTTGAAAATTTTTGGGATATTTTAAATCTCCAAAAACCGATATGCCATGTGAGTATTTTTTTAAATCCGAGTAATTATTTAGATTTGATTTTAAAGAATTTAAAGAAGAGCTTTGAGAATATTTTGAAATATTTTTTGATTCAAAATTTTCTGCAAAACTAAGATTTCCACTTGAAATTAAAAGACCAAAACCCAATAATAATCGATAAATTAACTTAATATTCATCTTGTTTAAAATTAAATTTTAAAATTAGTATTTGTAAAATTAACAATATTTTTTTTAACATTAAAATTTTAAATGAATTTTAACAATTATAATTTACAAAAACTTGCAAATAATTCGCCTCTCAACTCAACATTTTTTAAATAACTTTTCAATCGCTGATTCTGTTAATAATCATGATATTTTTAATGATTTTAAAAATCATGGTCTTTGTTTGTCAATTGGCAATTTTGATGGGATTCACCTAGGTCATCAATCAATCATTTCTGAGTTAAAAGAAAACTCAAAAAAATATAATTTGCCTTGTGCAATTATGACCTTTGAACCTCATCCCCTAGCCTATTTTAATCAAAATAAAAAAACGGATTTTCGCATTACTACTCTCAAACAAAAAATTAAAATTTTAGAAAAACATAAAATTGATTATTTAATTCTGCAAAATTTTAATAAAAATTTTAGTGAATTATCTGCAGATTTTTTTATAAAAAATATTCTTGAAAAAACCTTAAATGTTAAATATTTAACGATTGGCTATGATTTTACCTTTGGAAAAAATCGTCAAGGAAATTTTAAAGATTTAGAATTAGCAAAATTTAATCTTTGTGAAATAAATCCAATTAAAATTAACATCGCAAATCAAGAATATACTTGCTCTTCTTCATTAGTTAGATCGCTTTTAAAATCAGGAAATATTGATCAAGCAAATAAAATTCTTGGTCATAATTTTACCATTGAAAACACCGTTATTCAAGGTCAAAAATTAGCTACAAATCTAGGATTTCCAACTGCTAATCAAATTTGCAAACCTCAACAAATTCAACCTAAATTTGGAGTTTATAAAAGTTTGGTATCATTAGAAAATAGTAATGATAAATTATTAGCTATTACTAACTTTGGATTAAAACCAACATTTCATAATAATTTATCAAACCCATTGTTTGAAACCCATATTCTCAACTTCAAAAAGGATTTATATAATCAAAAAATTTCAGTAGAATTGATTGAATTTATTCGTAATGAAATTAAATTTTCCTCTATTGAAGAATTAAAAAACCAAATTAATCTTGATATTACAAACTTGAAATAACTCGAATTAATCTTTCATTTCAAAGTTTTAATGCTATTTTTAAGTTGATTTTAAAAAATAAGCTTGAAATATTAGGGTATTATTTTTTAAACTAACTAGGGGAAAGAAATATTTATAATTTACAAAAATTATAGTTTACAAAAAATTTGTAATTACAAACTAACTTCATTTGTGATAATGAAGATAATTATTTTAGTTAATCAAAATTTTAGTTAATCAAAGATTTAAAAAGGTAAAAAATGGAAAAATTTACAACCATTACAGGAAATGCAGCTGGGCTTGCTCTAATCAATATCGATACCGATATGATCATTCCCAAACAATTTTTAAAAACCATCCAAAGAACCGGTCTAGGTAAAAGCCTATTTTATGAAATGAGATTCGATTTAAACGAAAAAGAAATTCCTGATTTTATTTTAAATAAACCAGCCTTTCGTAATTCAAAAATTTTAATTGCCTTAGATAATTTTGGTTGCGGATCCAGTCGAGAACATGCTCCTTGGGCATTATCTGATTTTGGAATTAAAGTTATTATTGCTCCATCATTCGCTGATATATTTTACAATAATTGTTTTAAAAATTCTATTTTACCAATCATCTTGCCAAGTGATCAAGTCAAAGAAATTCTTGATTTAGCTAGTATAGAAAATAACAATTTTATTGTCGATCTCATCAATCAAGAAATTAAAACTGAAAATAAAACTTACAAATTTTCAATCGATTCATTTAAAAAACATTGCTTAATTGAAGGTTTAGATGATATAGGTTTAACCCTTCAGCATCAAGATCTCATTAAAAATTACGAACAAAAAAGAAAGGAAATTACTCCTTGGCTTTTTTACGACAATTTATCAAATTAAAATCAACAAATTAATTTTTATTTTATGACAATTTTATCAGGAAAAAAAGGTTTAATTATGGGTGTAGCCAATAACCGCTCAATTGCTTGGGGTATTGCGCAAGAAGCTCATAAATATGGTGCACAATTAGCTTTTACCTTTCAAGGCGAAGCACTTCAAAAAAGGGTTGAACCATTAGCTCAATCGCTTGGTTCAAATATAGTTTTACCATGTGATGTAACTGATCCCGAATCAATCAAAAGTATATTTGCTGAAATTGAAAAACAATGGGGAAAGCTTGATTTTCTAGTTCATGCCATTGCCTATTCGGATAAGGATGAATTGCGTGGAAAATATCTCGATACCTCTCCTGCAAATTTCACCAACACCATGAATATTTCAGCATTTTCGCTAGTTTCAATTTCCAAAGAAGCTGAACCTCTTATGAAAAAAGCTGGAGGTGGAAGCATCATCACTCTCAGCTATTACGGAGCAGAAAAAGTTATGCCACATTACAATGTGATGGGAGTTGCAAAAGCTGCACTTGAAGCAAGTGTTCGTTATTTATCAATGGATATGGGTAAAGACAATATACGCGTTAATGCGATATCGGCTGGACCAGTTAAAACATTAGCTGCGAGCGGAATTGGCGATTTTCGTTTAATTTTCAAATGGAATGAATATAACTCTCCATTGCGTAGAAACGTATCTTTACAAGATGTAGGTGGAGCAGGAGTTTTCTTACTTTCAGATTTGGCAGGAGGAGTAACTGGCGAAACTTTACATGTTGATGCTGGATATCATGTGGTTGGGATGAAAGCTCCTGACGCTCCAGATATCAGCATTGTTAAGGATGAATAATTTTCGCGAATTTTTAATGATCTTACTTTAAATAAATATAAATAATATTAAATAACTAATTGTTGATAAAATAATTAGTTATTGATATTTTATCATTTAAACCAATAACCTAAACTTATTTCATTTATTAACCAATGTTTGTTAATTACGAACCTTTTGTAATCATTATTTCTTCACCATCTGGTGCAGGAAAAACAACGGTTTGCAAAATGATTATTGAAAAAAATCCAACCATTAAACTGTCGATTTCAGCAACAACTCGTCCTCAAAGACCTAATGAAGTTAATGGCAAAGATTACCATTTTATTACCAAAGAACAATTTTTATCGTTAAAAAATTCTTCGCAATTTCTTGAAGATGCACAAGTGTTTAATCATTTTTATGGCAGTTATAAAAAAACTCTTAGTGATGAAATAAATAATTCCAATTGCGTTTTATTTGACATTGATTGGCAAGGAGCAAGACAGATAAAAAGTAAACTTCCTAGCGAAATGGTGATCTCAATTTTTATTCTTCCCCCTTCCCTTAAGGAACTTGAAAGAAGATTGCGAAATCGTGCTCAAGATAGCCAAGAAGTTGTTGAGCAAAGAATGCAACAAGCTCTTGATGAAATTAGCCATTATCACGAATATGATTTTGTTATTGTTAATGATGATTTAAATGAATCTTTAAATAAGATTAATTCCATAATTGAAACCAAAAAAATTAATCGTCAAAATATTTCTCAACTCCTTACCAGTAAAATTTTTCTAAATAATAATGACTGAAAATATCAAAGGATTAATTGAATTAACTGCTCATATTATGGCTGATTTCGGCTATCTAGGAATATTTCTTGGAATGTTTATTGAAAGTACGATAATTCCTATACCCAGCGAAATAATCATGATTCCTGCTGGAATTGCTAGCTCAAAAGGAATATTGAATATTTATTTGGTGATTATTTATGGAATTGCTGGAAATGTTTTAGGTGCAATTTTTAGTTATTATTTAGCATTTTACATTGGCAGAAATTTTTTACTTAAAGTTGGAAAATATTTTTTTATAAAAGAATCTGCAATAATTAAAATTGAAAATTTTTTTAAAAATTACGGATCAATTTCAGTTTTTTTTGGAAGATTATTACCTGGATTTCGTCATTTCATTTCAATCCCTGCAGGAATTGCCAAAATGAATATAAAATTATTTACAATATACACCATTGCAGGATCAACAATTTGGACTGCAATCCTAGCAGTTCTAGGATATGAGATTGGTGAAAATCATCAATTAATTGCTCAATATACCAAGGAAATTATCGGGATAATTTTTGGAATTTGTTCATTAATTTTAACATATTTTTTCTTCTT